>CAJYBF010000131.1 GCA_913064935.1 uncultured Mollicutes bacterium | reverse complement strand
AGATAATGTTGAGATGGCGTTATCATTATCAGGTATTGGTGCAAAAGAACGAAGAGAAAGAGCAACTAAAGTACTAACAGACGTTGGACTTGCAGATCAATTAACTAAAAAACCAAATCAATTATCCGGTGGACAAATGCAAAGGGTTGCAATCGCAAGAGCACTTGTAAATGATCCCAAAATTTTATTAGCAGATGAACCTACTGGTGCATTAGATAGTAAAACGAGTGGCCAAATCATGAAACTGGTTCAAGAAATTTCAAAAACAAGATTAGTAATTATGGTTACGCATAACAGCAAAATCGCAAAAGAATATAGTGACCGCATCATTAACTTGTTAGATGGTGAAATCTTGGATGATTCAAACAAAGTCACTGAGACTGACGATGTTCCAGGAGAAAGTCTTATAAATAAAAAGACTTCAATGTCATTCAAGCAATCAATGAAAACAAGTTTCAAAAACTTAATAACAAAAAAAGGGCGTACATTCATTACAGCTATTGCTGGTAGTATTGGTATTATTGGTATTGCATTAGTTTTAGCAATCTCAACAGGAATGAATGGTGTAGTTGGTGATGTCCAAAAAGATACGCTAGCTGGTTTCCCTATTACTGTAGACAAAATAACTACTACTGATAACTTTGGGCCACCTAGAGGTGCTATGGGTGCTCCAACAGATGAAAATGAAAGTACTCTATTCCCAGATGGAAATGTAGTATTTCCATATGATAGATCTTCGAGTACAACACTGCATGAAAATATATTAAATGATGAATTCATCACATACATCGAAAATGTCGATCCAACACTTGTTAATTCAGTATCATATTCAAGTGCTGTTGCTTTGCAAATCATTACACAATCAGACACAGGATTATATGACTTAGTTAAAATTCAATCTAGTGGTGGATTCAGTCCCTTCGGTGGTAGTAGTGTGTTCAATGAAATGCCTAACAATCAAGAATTTGTTGAATCACAATATGATTTATTAACAGGGACTTATCCGAGTGATTATAATGAATTAGTCCTAGTTGTTAATTCACAAAACCAAGTAAGTGTAGAAATACTAGAAGCACTTGGATACAACATAAATGATGAATATACTTTTGAGAATTTTATCGGAAAAGAATTCAAGGTTATTCCAAATGATGTATACTATACACAAATAGATGATGTTTATCAACCAAATAATAGTTATGAAGAAATGCACAAAAATGAAGAGTCAATGACTATAAAAATAGTAGGTGTCTTACGAGTTAACGAAGACGCTACAAGCGAAGTATTAAATGCTGGGTTGGGATACACTGCATTGCTAACAGAGAAACTACTTGATAATGCAATGACTTCCGAAATTGTTCTTGCTCAAGAAGACAACAAGGAAGTAAATGTTCTTACAAACACTGATTTCAATGCTCAAATTACATACGAGCATGTTATGCAACTTCTAGGTGGAGATTCAACACCTTCAGCAATCCAAATTTATCCGACATCATTTGAAGCTAAAGATGAAGTCAAAGCATATATAGATGCTTTCAATGAAGGTAAGTACGAAGAAGGCCAAATCATTTACACTGATTTAGCTGAGGTTATATCTTCTACTATATCAAGTTTGATTAATACAATTACAATTGTTTTAGCTGCTTTCGCTGCAATTAGCTTAGTAGTTTCATCAATTATGATTGGAATTATTACATATGTTAGTGTTATTGAAAGAACAAAGGAAATAGGAATAATGAGATCACTTGGAGCTCGTAAAAAAGACATCTCAAGAATCTTCAATGCAGAAACATTACTTATTGGTCTTACTAGTGGAACACTGGGTATTCTAATTTACTTAGTTCTTCAGACACCACTTAATATGATTATTGGAAACTTAGTTGACATTGAAGGATTCGCATCACTTTCAATTCAATACGGTCTATGTTTAATAGCATTAAGTAGTGCATTAACATTAGTCGCAGGATTAATTCCAAGTTCAATCACAGCTAAAAAAGACCCTGTAACTGCTTTACGTACTGAATAATTCAAAAATATAAGGAGTGATATCATGCTGAAAATACTGGTAGCTGAAGATGATTTACATATTAATGACTTAATCTGTAAGAATCTTCAAAACAGTGGTTATACACCTGTGAGTGCTAAAGATGGAAAAGAAGCAATGAATATTTTTGAAAATAATCATATCGATCTTATCATAACAGATGTAATGATGCCTCATATTGATGGTATCACTCTTGCAAAAAAGCTTAGAGAAATAAACAAAAACATACCTGTAATTATATTAACTGCATTAGACACATTTTCTGATAAGGAAAAGGGATTTACCAGCGGAGTAGATGACTATATGGTAAAGCCTGTGCATATGCAAGAACTTCTACTTAGAATAAAAGCTCTACTCAGAAGATATCAAGTTATAAGTGAAAACAAATTAGAACACAAATCTATCTTATTAGATTTCCAAACGAAAATTTGTCTTCTTAAAGGTAAGCCAATTGAATTAACTGTAAAGGAATTTCACTTATTGTATAAGTTATTATCAACACCAAATCGTATCTTCACAAGAGAGCAATTGATGAATGAGATATGGGGATTTGACAGTGAATCGTATGAAAGAACCGTAGACACTCACATCAAAAGATTAAGAGAAAAAATAACAACAAAGGATTTTGAAATAATCACTGTTCGAGGTCTTGGATATAAGGTCGTGACAAAATGAAAAAAATCACCTTCAAAATCATAATTGCATCTCTTATTATCGCTATAATAGCATCAGTTTTTCCTGGGATTCTTCTAAGGTTATCTGGGATTGCAGGACACAGTTTAGAAATTAATGAAAGACTATTATTCATAGGAGGATTTCTTTCTGTGTTCACATCAATATCGTTATTCTCTTTCTTTATGAATAGAGTGATATTAAAAAGGATTATAGAACTTAGCAATGCTACAAGCAAAGTTATTGATGGAAATTATGATTTTACATTAGAAATGAAACAAAATGATGAGATATCTGACTTAACAAATAACTTTAATAAAATGGTAAAAGAACTTCAATCAAATGAGTATTTAAATAAAGAGTTCATTAGGAATATATCTCATGAATTAAAAACACCACTAAGTGCAATTCACGGATATGCAGAGTTAATAAATACAAGCACATTAACTCCTGAAGAAGTAAAGGAATACTCTTACATAATTGCATCGGAGTCGAAAAGGTTATCTTTACTTGCCAAAGCTATCTTACAAATTTCACTTATTGAGTCTCAATCAATTATTAATTATGGAGATGAATTTAAAATCTCTGATCAAATCAGAAATGTCATCCAATTAATGCAATTAGATTGGGAAGGGAAAAACATTGAATTCGACTTAGAGCTGAATGAGAGTAAAGTTAATTCAAATAAAGAAATAACTTATCAAATGTGGACGAACTTAATAAGTAATGCGATAAAATTCTCACCTAATGGATCTAAGATTAGAATTAGTTTAGAAAACACTGAGAACCACATATCCTTCAAAATTTCGAATCCAGGAAGCATTAGTTCAGAGAATCAAATGAAAATCTTCAACCTATTCTACATGACAGAAAAATCCGAAAATAGAGATAGCAATGGAGTGGGGTTAACACTAGTTTCTAAGATAATCAATAAACTAGATGGAACAATTTCAGTTTCATCACAAGATGGATATGTAACATTTATAGCTACTATTCCAATTCTATAACAAACCCCTAAAAACGGGGGTTTTTTAGTGCCTATAAATACTAGGAGCACTACTTATTAATACTACTTAGTGATATGTAATATAGAGAGTAAAATACGTTCGCTTAATTAAAAAAGACAATTATGTACTGAACCCCAAAGTTCGGACTAATAAAATTTACTAAGTTCATCATTTCTTGAAGATGATCTGTTAGCACATGGCGATAATGAAAAACAGTTAGAAATACTAACTGTTTTATTTCTATCTTCTTAGGTCGTCTTTGTCTTTACTAACCTCTTCAAGTTTAATTATTACTTGCTGTATTTATTTGATTTCTATAAACATAATACTTTGTGACGATGAATTCACTTACTAAGTTAATGATCATTGTTAAGAATAGGACTAAATATGCATTCCAATGGATATCGGTTAATGCATCACCCCACCATGTTGATAGTGGTGTAAAAACGGCATAGTAAATTGCAATTTTAGTCATTGCTATTCTGACATTTGCTGCCGATTTGAATGTGAATTTCCTGTTTAAAGTGAAGTTCCATATCACTGATAGAATCAAAGCAATCAGGTACGATGGCCAGTATTCAAATTTAATAAGTTCAAATAAAAACGTGAAAGATAGTGCTTGAATAACTCCTGCAGAAACCGAGAAAAGGAAAAACTTAATAATGTGTTCCATATTCTCTTTTCGATTCGTATCTTTATTTAATTCTTCTTGCCCCTTGTACTTCTTTATTATATT
>CAJYBF010000130.1 GCA_913064935.1 uncultured Mollicutes bacterium | reverse complement strand
TTGTTATTTATCGTTGTATACTCAACGGTTAAATCGTCGGGGTTGATTTTAATTGTATCGATCGCTCCAGCCGCGGCTCTCATTCCATCTTTTACGTGAGCCCCCTCTAAAGCAGACCCCGCTGCGCACGAGGCGGCAGTTAATATATCCCTATTACCAACAACTATCTCGCCATTCGTTCCTACATCAATTGCTAAAGTCAACTCCGACTCTTTATCTATTTCTGAAGATAGAATTACGCCTATTGTGTCTGCTCCAACGACCCCCGCAATCAAAGGAAGCACATATACTTTTCCTCCTCGAGAGATCTTAAGATTTGTATCTTTAGAATTTAAATTTAATCCTCGCTTAACTGCTGGCACATACGGGCTTAAACCGATATAAGTAGGATCTATGTTTAGAAATATATGGTGCATAACAGAATTACCAACAACAGTGGCTTCGCGTATATCCGAAGGTTGAATTTTAGATTTTTCACAATTTTTTTTTATTATATCATATAAAACAAGTGCAGCAAAAACTCCTAAATCCTTATCTTAAATCTCCTTATTGATAACTCCTATTTTTTTAAATCCTAATTTTTCGTAAAATTTTTGTTCTCGTGTATTCTTAAATCCCGTGTAAAGAGAATTCTTATTCAAATTAACCGATTCAAACAAGAATTCAATAAAAGTTGAAACCGCATCATATCTAGGCCCTTTCCCTTGTTCTGCCACTTCACATATCTTAATTCCAATTTCACATTTTCTAACAAATTTATCAAAGTTGTGATAGTTGATTTCGCCTATCGGTAAATCAGTATCCTTCTCAACTATTATAAATCGTCTGCTAGATCTGAAAACATCACGATCTTCAATTTCTTTCATAAGCCCATTTTTATGTGCTGTGAAACTTTGAACTAGCCCATATTTAAATCCAGCATGAGCCATAACTTCTCCAGAACTCCACCATTTATGTAATAACTCAATATCATCTTCCTCAATAACTCTTATATATGTTTTCTGAGCTTTAATCAAAATTTACCTTCTTTCTTCTTGAACTCTATCCAAGAAAGCTTCCATTTCCTTATAACTATTCAATTCGATAACTGTCTTTTCCTTATATTTTTCCAATACACCATTTATAAAGGGGTGTTTTTCCTTCTTAAAGTTTCTTACAAAATCCTCAAAATCATCATCCATAATTGAATCATCAAACCCCTCAGCCATATCGGAACGACCCTTGTCATTGAATTCTTTTGATCTCTTATGAATGTTCTCTAGGCAAATACTTGTTGGAATTTTCATAAAAATAATTGTATCAGATAGCATTGTTCTATCTTCAAGAGTAGAATTATAATTACCATCTATTATCCATTCTTTATTTGAGGATGCAAAATTACTTATAATTTCTATTAGCTCATCCCTGCTTATCTGGTTTTCATTATCGATGTGATAAACTCTATCTAAATGTAACAAAGGGAATTTAAGCAGCTTAGATAATCTCTTAGATAACGTTGATTTACCGCTTCCTGGACTTCCAATTATTATTATCTTTTTCATTTAATCACACCCTTCTTATGGTTAATATTTTATCATAAATCAACTCCAATAAAAAACTCTCATTTTAAGAGAGTTATTAAATGATTTATTAAGTTAGTAAAATAATAACAGACTGAAATACTCCTATTAGTAATCCTATTACTAATCCTACATACTCAATATGCTTAAGTTCTTTTTTAGTAACATCATAAACTAAATTCTCAAATTCAATAAAATCTAACAAATCGATTTTTTCCTTAACGATTGCAGCTATATCTAGATTTTCAAATCCTTTGCCCTTAAGTGAATCAATCATTTCAAAGAAAAGAGCTTCACCTTCTTGATCAATAAACTTAGCAACTAGGTCATTCATTTTGTCGCCAAACATCGCAAGTAACATTGGTGGTAAAATTTCTTTGAACTTAACTACCAGCTTTCTCTTTAATTTATCCTTGATGAAATCTAAATCTACTCCACTAACCAACTTCGCAATGATTTCTTCTTCATTAATAAACTCGCGTTGTATTGTCTCAGCTATTGATTTGGCCATTGCGTCTTTTCGTTTAGGTAACACTCCTTGAAAAGTAAAAAAAAAATTTATAGGTTTTATAGGTCTAAACAACATCTTTATAGCTAATTTATTAGTCGTCCATCCAATGGTACCACCAATAAAGATTAACATTAATATCTGAATAATCTGATTCATAATTGACTCCTGTCTTTATCATTATATTACAAATTATACCACAGGACCACTTACCATCTGAAAGGAATTATTATCCAATAAAAAACGACTATAGCACCACTTCTTCAGTCATATTTTGTTTCATATCCATAAAGATATAATACGTTTGCATCTTCACTTAAATATTGTCCTGCCATACTAATATTTATTAGTCTCAAATCTATAATCGTGACTTTGTTAAAATGTTGAGCTAAGAAAGGAGCAATAGAAGTTCCATAAGAGTCAGAAAATATAACTAACTCCCCATTTAAAACAGCTTCATTAGTAATCACAGTAACTGGCTTAGTACCGTCTAAATACATCTCATATTTGTCTGCGTCTTCTAGATGTTCAGTGTAGTAAGGACCAATCTGACAAATTGAGTCCGCATTGCTTCCTAAATGGCACACTTCTAAATTATCAATAATCTCGTTTCTAGCTACAAACATTTCATCTTTAAGTGACAAATCCATTGATTTATTAGAATAGAATCCTTTAAAATCATCTGTTACTTTTTCAAATTCAACACCTATTGGGATGAATCCATAGTTACCTACAACAGAATTGTATACTTCATAAGAACCTAAATGATTCAGATGTAAATCAGTCTTGTAGTAATTATTAACAGATAACAAATCATACATGAAATCAAAGTCAGCAAATTGCTCATCTAGATCATTTACATCTACTCTCAAATAAGAATCACTTAAGTACATACTTTTTTCTGGTATGATCACAACATTCGAAGGGTTTTTAAACATGTTTTGAAAATTACTTACAGTAGATGTAAAGTTATTAACTCCATAATCATCTATTGGATAAACCATATCGTACATAACATTATCTACTACATAGATGTTGTTATTTACGGGATTTTTAAATAAGTTATATGATACCCATGATTTAATTCTGCTTAAGCCATCCTTAATGAAGAACTGATCTTCAGAATAGTCATTTAAGTCATTACTTAAATCACCACTAAAAAAGTCCTTCAAGGATAAGGTAGGAAACATTTGCAATTTACGTTTTTCAGTTTCACTAATTTCATTGTCTTTAGCCACAACATCTAATACGAGTGTAGTTAAAGTTATACAAATGACAAGCGATGCTATCCAAATTTTTTTCATACTTTCACCTAAAATCTAAAATATATAAACGGACTGAATGAAGAGTCCACAATAAAACTAATCGTTACAATAAATAAAACTATATATAAAACAATCTTCAACTTATAAGGAAGTTTAATGTATTTAATGACTGGCATTGAACAAACAATGGCCAGTATTAAAACAAGTGAATACTGACGTAAGTAAAATATTGATTCATTACTAACTAAAGGAGTATTAATACCAAACATACCTTTGAATACTATTAACTGCTCAGACAAGTCTTCTATTGAGAAGATTACCCATCCAAACAGAACAACTAACAGTGAGTACATATGTCTTATCACTGCAGGTGTTTTTTCAATAATATTTTTAAGCAGCGTTTTTTCTAAAACAATAAATGTTCCAAAGTAAAGTCCCCATAATACATAATTCCAACTAGCTCCATGCCACAAACCTGTTAGAAGCCATACAATAAATAAGTTCCTAACTACTTTTAGCACACTAACTCTATTTCCTCCAAGAGGAAAATATAAGCAGTCCTTAAACCAATTTCCCAAAGATATGTGCCATCTTCTCCAAAACTCAGATATTGATTTAGATATGTAAGGATAATTAAAGTTTTCTAAGAGATCGAATCCAAACATTTTTCCTAGACCTATTGCCATATCACTGTAACCTGAGAAATCAAAATATATCTGTAACCCAAAGGCTATCATAGCTAGCCAATATCCTAATGTGCTTGGCTGAGAACTAAGTAAAGTGACATTCAAAAGAGCCATCTGATCAGCAAGTAATACTTTCTTGCTGAGTCCTAAGATAAATCGTTTCATCCCTTTTTCTACATTAACTAAAGAATGAGTTCTTGAGGTAATCTGTTTTTCTACATCCTTGTACCTTACTATTGGTCCCGCGATTAATTGCGGGAACATAGACACATACATTGTAAAGTCTAAATATTTCTTTTGTGGCTCAACTCTTCTTCTATAAACATCTATCGTATAACTAAGAGTTTGAAAAGTATAAAAACTAATACCTATTGGTAACGGTAAATCCATTACTTTCAATGACAAACCAGTCAAAGTGTTAATATTAGTAATAATGAAATCTCCAT
>CAJYBF010000129.1 GCA_913064935.1 uncultured Mollicutes bacterium | reverse complement strand
TGAGCAAAACAGTAAATGTTGTAGGAAGAAGTATATTTGCACATTTGATGGGCGTCTAAACTTGAAACCTATTCGATGAAGACTAAATTGATGTTGTTAGGGTAAAGCGATAATTACATAAATGTTCATCCTGTAAAAAACCTAATTCGATTATTTTCCTTGTTGCGTAGTGAAGGTAGTACTGTAGATTTGATTGAGTGTTATAAGGAAACTTTAAAATCTATAAAGACCAGTTTTGATAATATTGCATACGAATCTGTCGCCCTAATGTACATTGACTTACTCGAATCTAAGAGAATGTACAAAGAAGCTTTAAATTTTCAGCAAGAATTGTTCTGGACTATGAAAGGTAAGAAAAAATGGTAAAGACTTTTATAGGTGGTGTTGTTATCGGGATTGCTAATATAATTCCGGGAGTTAGTGGCGGAACTATGATGGTTTTAATGGGTATGTATAGGAAGTTACTAGATTCTATTTCGAATTTGTTTATGCGAGGAAATAAGAATAGGATAAATGATTTTATATATCTATTGACAGTTTCAATTGGAGCTGTTGTTGGAATTGTTGGTTTTGCTAATGTACTGAATATACTTTTCATAAACTTCGAAACTCAGACTTACTATTTTTTCATAGGATTAATCGTAAGTAGTTTAATAATTTTTGTAAGAAAAGAATTTAGTGACTCTAAAATTGAAATACTGTGGATGATAGTGGGGTTTGTTATAATAGTTAGCTCACTGCTTTTCACTAATGACTCAAGTTTTTCTGGATATCCTGAACTAAGTCTTTATTTGATTATTATCTTATTGTTAGTTGGAATAATATCTGGCGGATCAATGATTATTCCAGGAGTTAGTGGTAGTTTGATACTGCTTATCTTTGGAAAATATCACTTGATTAGAAATTATGTATCTGAAGTACTTAGTTTTGATGTGAAAATTATGGTACCCATATTTGTATTTGGAATAGGTGTTTTAATAGGAATATATTTAACAGCCAAAACAATGAAAGAACTACTTAAGAAATATAGAGTGAATTCCTTGAGTTTTATAGTTGGACTTATTGCTGCTAGTGTAGTAGTTGTGATTCCTTTTGAAACTGAATATAATTTATTTATTGTCTTATCTTCAATATTGTCACTTGCAGTTGGATATATATCTGTAAAACTAATTAATATATAAATAAAAATGGAGACTAATGTCTCCGATTTTTTTATATAGCTTTAATCATTAGGATATGCTCTATACCTGCATCCATGAATATTTCACCTTTTTTGATGTAATTAAGTTTAGCATAAAATGGAGCAGCTGATATTTGCGAGTTTAGTTTTAGTAATTCTACCTTTGTGTTTTCTGCGATTTGCTTTTCTATAAAATACATTATTTCGTTACCAACGCCTTGTTTTCTGTACTCTTCAATGACAGCTATTCTTTCGATCTTGGCGTAGTTATTGACAAGTCTATACCTTCCAGCTCCTATTGGTTGATTATCTTGATAAACTACCACAAGAGTTGCCTGATTGTCTAACCCGTCTAGTTCTAAATCTCTTGGGACATTTTGTCCGATTATAAAAACTATTTCCCTTATTTTTAAATGATCATGAATTTCTTGCGGTGTTTCAGCTAGTTTAACTTTCATAGATACCCCCTACTAGTTAATTTAGTATAAAATATTTAACATTATTATTCAATACAATATTTGTTATAAGGTAATAAATAGTATATATTTAAGATAGTTAAGGAGGTGTTTTTATGGAAAAAATTATTAACAACATCAAAGGATTATTTCAATCAAATAATGAAAACTTAGAAATGGATTTACAAGATTTCCATTCTTTTGATATCTCCCAAGCCCTTTTAGAACTAAAAGATATAGAAAAGACTATGTTTTTTACTTTAAGCATTGAATTAATTTCTCAAGTTCTTTCAAACTTTGAGCCTGATGAGTTTTTAGATTTTTTAGAGGATGTGTCGCCTAAATTAATTACGAGGATCATATGTGAAATGGATTTTGATGATGCCGCGGATATATTACTTGAAATGCAACAAGAAGACCAAGTAGTTTTTTTAAGTTTGATGGACACAACACATAGAAATGAGATTAAGTCCTTAATGGATTATCAAGAAGACACTGCTGGTGCAATTATGACCACTGAGTATATTGATGTTCCAGTTGATTATACTGTAAAACAAGCAATGAAAAGAGTTATCAGTTTAGCTCGTGATGCGGAAACTGTTAATGTTATATATGTATTAGAAAAAAATAGATTAGTTGGTGTCTTATCTCTTAGAGAGTTAATCATCGCTAGAGCTGATGAAATATTGAAAGAAATTATGACTACTAATTTAATAACTACTACCGCTTCAGTGGATCAAATTATTGTTGCTGAAACAATGATGAACTATGACTTCACAGTTTTACCAGTTGTAGATAAATTAAATAGATTAATTGGTATTGTAACAATCGATGATGTTATAGATGTTATTGATGAAGAAGCAGTAGAAGATATTTCAGCATTAGCTGGTGTTAGTGATGTTGATATCGATCATGATACAGAAACTGTAAGAAGTTCGGTTAGAAAAAGGTTTCCTTGGCTTGTAGTTTTACTAGGTGTTGGTTTTCTAACAAGTATCATAATTGCTTCTTTTGAAGAGACTATAAATGAAGTTCCTGTTTTAGCAATGTTTTTACCACTCATATTGAATATGAGCGGTAACACAGGAACTCAAGCATTAGCAGTAACTATTCGTGGACTATCTACTAATCAGTTCGTTGATAGAAAAGATGTATTTGAACATTTGTGGCGTGAGTTTAAAACTTCATTACTTAATGGAATAATGTTATCAATTTTAGTATTTGTTATGGCATATGCAATGGGACGGTTTACTGGAAGTGCAGATTTAGTATTTTCATTAGTGATTTCTGTTAGTGTATTTATTGCTTTAGTATTAGCGACGCTAGCTGGAGCTTTTATTCCTTTAGTTATTAATGCACTAAAAATAGACCCTGCAGTAGCTTCAGGGCCATTTATAACAACTATAAATGATATTGTATCATTAACTATTTATCTGACACTAGCATCTATATTTATTGTAGGTCTTACTTAAAAATTCAATATACTAGGCAACACTACCCAATCAAAATCATATAATGTGAGTAGGGTGGTGTTTTTATATGAAAAATGAACCATTAATGTTTATTCAAACAGCTAAGACTAATATTAAGTCGAGCGTTCATCAAGTTATTTACGATTCTAATAAAGATTTATCAAATGTTGATCCGAAAATCGTTAAGAAGACTGAAAATTTAGTCATTATGTATAAAAAAGGAAAACCAGTTTTATGTTCAGTAAATTTCAATGGGAAGTCATTAGAAGGTTTTCCTAAGGATATAGTTGATTCGAATTTAGAAATAGAAGTGGATGAAGTTGTTGAATTTGTTAGATTAGATGAAATCTCAAGTATTACGATACTTAAACTCTAGTCTTTATCTTCTAGAACATTTTCTACAAAAGATTGGTGTGAAACATTGTAGACAACAAACACAATTCAGATCGATTATACAAGTTTGATCAGTACATATCAAATCCTGACATCGTTTTTCTTCTGTTAATCCAGGTTTTTGTGTAATTAATCTACATTTTATTGTACAGTTTTCCATAATTTCTTCTACTCTAAATAGATTAGTTGTATCACCACCCGGAGTTAAAAATGCTTTGTAGTCAGAACCATCACACATAAAGAATGATAGTGGGATTGTGTTGTTAATATCAGTAACTAATGTGCTATCGCAAGTAATACAAGAGGATGATTGAACAATCGCCTCTTTTTGTCGTTGGTCAACTTCTTTTATGATAGTACAAATTGTTTCGTTTGTATCTCCATTCATAATAATCACCTCACTTTCTATTTATACTATGTGAATTTAGTGAAAAGCGTATAGATAATGTGACTATTTATTGTAAAGTATATGAAGTGTGATAAAATATAATTTAGAGGTGATTGATTTGATTGAATCAGATTATTTAGTTTATTATATTGCAGCAGGAGTAGTTTTAGTTGGTTTGATGTTGTTTCTTATTCTAAGAAAACCAAAGACAAAAAAAAGCGCCTTTATCGTTGATGATTTATTAATAGGACAATTATTACAAATTATTCCTTTTAGTAATATGAAAAGTATAAATAGCGAAGTTTCTAGAGTTAAAATAGAAGTTCTTAATTTAGAAATTGTCGATTTTGATCGATTAAAAAGTATTTCAAATGGTGTATTTATTTCAGGTAAAAGTATTAAAATAATGTTTAAAGATAGTGCTGACGAAATTGTCAAAGCTATAAATAATAAAAGATAAGAAGGAGATATATATGAAATCAGTTAATGCAGTAAGAATATTGGGTATGGCCCAAATTAATAAAGCTAATTCAGGACATCAAGGAGACGTCTTAGGTGCAAACCCCAGTGCTTACGACTTGTTTAG
>CAJYBF010000128.1 GCA_913064935.1 uncultured Mollicutes bacterium | reverse complement strand
CACCTTCTGTTGCTCTAAGGGTCGGACCTGGAACTGTTCCATTAAAAGTCCAAACATTATAAAATACACCAGGAGATACCTCCATGATTTTATCATCTTCAGCAATTATTGTAAATTCTCTAACAGTGGTACCGTCAGATAATTGTGAGATTTGTCCATAGTTGAAATCTCTCAAATATTCCATTGGATCAAATTCTACAGTTGCTTCGGTGTATTCAGGATCAGTAGTAGTGGTATATACGGGATCAATTATCTCACCAGATGTTTGTATTACAGATCCTGAATGAGTTACAAATGTTTTTTGTTCAGATTGAGCTTCAGAAATTATTGGAAAAGCTAAGACTACAGAAAATACAACTGCCAAAGAAAGTAATAAGAAAATGGTAATTGAACGGTTTAATTTCAATATAGTTAAAACAATGAAAATTTATTAATTAAATTATAATCCTGATCAAACACAAAGATTGCTTCAGCACCTGAATCAGCAACGTATATTTCAAAATCATCAGTTATGAATATACCTTTTGGTTTTTCAAATTCTTCGTGTTGAATCTCTCCTGAAATTAATCCTGTTTCCATAGCATAAACGACAACTCTTTTATTACCGGTATCAGCAATGTAAAGCATGTCATTATTATCGAACGCCATCTCTTCAGCACCATCTAGTCCTAAAGTAGTTATTGTTTGATTTGGATAATAAGCATCTTGCGTTATTCCAAAGTATCCGTCTATTCTATAAGAAAACGTATTTGATGTATTACCTCCAGCACTTAAGGTAAGTAAACCAATTGTTAATGAGAATAATAATATCGTAAGTATCTTTTTCATTACTTAATCCCCGAATGACCCATTGTATCCATTACGTTAGATTGCATAATAATGAATATAATTAGATTTGGTATAAACAGAATTAAAGATGCCGCTGCTGCCATACCTATACCTGCTACTGCGTTTCCTTGAGCTCGTGCTGTTAGTGAGCCTAAGTAAAACGCAAATGTCTTTAATGTCTCATTTGATATATATAAACTTGATGACTCAGTATAATTCCATACAACTTGGAACGTAAGAATCGCAACAGTTGCGATCGCAGGTTTAGTTAATGGCATAATAATTTTTGTTAGAATCTTAAAATCATTAGCTCCTTCTATCCTAGCCGCTTCAATAAGTGCATCAGGAACCTGATCCACAAATTGCTTAACTAAGAATAACCCTACAGGCATAGCTAGTAATGGAATAATATGAGCCCACATTGTATCGTTCATTCCAGTTGTTGTGATAACAAAATATCTTGGAATAATAACTGCTATTGGTACGAACATTAATGCTGCTTGGTTTATACCTAACAGTACTTTATTCGCTTTTAACTTCTTTTTAGAAAGTACATATGCACTTGAAACCGTGATCATTATAGTTAACACAACAGTTAGAATTGTTACTAATATTGAGTTAAATAGATATCTAGTCATTGGAACACCAGTTGTTGAGGCAGTTCTCCATAAATCTGAGAAGTTATCCGCTGTTGGTTTTTGAACAAGAAATCTCGGTGGAAATAGTAATAACTCATCAATTGGTTTAAACGCTTGATTTACTACATAAATAACCGGAAGAATCATAAATATAGCTACAGGCAGTAATATTAAGTAAA
The DNA here is from genome assembly GCA_913064935.1 of uncultured Mollicutes bacterium. Taxonomy (GTDB): domain Bacteria; phylum Bacillota_I; class Bacilli_A; order MAG-NZ; family MAG-NZ; genus Zrk6. The sequence goes on along the minus strand of CAJYBF010000128.1, from coordinate 2,841 downwards.
ACTTAATTTGTCCAGTACTAAATCTGTCTGGATTTATTTTTGTACCATGAAACTTAGCCATATGCTTTCCTCCTAATCTTTCTCTCCGAATAATTTATATGAAACTCTTGATAAGAACCAGATTATCAATAACAGAATTACCGATATAGCTGCTGCATAACCCATTTCATATCTTTGGAATCCAAAATCTTCAATATGGTTATAAATAAGTTGCCCAGAATATTCTGGTGTCGGATTCGCTCCAGATAAGGCAACTCCCATATAACCTGTACTAAATGCTCCAACAATCGCCATAACAGCCCCAAATAACATTTGAGGTTTCATTGATGGGATTGTTATATAAATCAGTTCTTGAAACTTATTCTTAATTCCATCTATATAAGCTGCTTCATATAGTTCCTCTGGTACGTTTAGTATCCCAGCTAACATCGCTAAGAAACCAATTCCCATTGCACTCCATAACGCAACTATAATCATAATGTTCATTAAGTAATCTGGTGAAATTAAAAACTGTATTGGTGTTTGAATCACATTCCATTCCAAAAGCATAGCGTTTATATACCCACCCTTATCTCCTGCGAATATAGTTCTCCATATTACAGCTATAAATACTCCACCTAGCATTGATGGTAAATATAATATCAATGTTAAATATTTTCTTGGACCAGACTGAATTTGTGCTAACATCCAAGCAAACATGAATGATAGGATATATCCTCCGGGTCCTACGATTAATGAATACTTAAATGTGTTAGGTAATATATACTTCATAAATATTTCATCTTGTGTAAGTATTCTTACGTAATTCGATAACCCTGCAAAGTCTGGTGTTTGAATTACATTAAAATGTGTCATTGATAAACCAATCGCTACCGCGACTGGAATCGCTATAAACAATGAAAACAAAGTTGCGTAAGGTAATAGCATTAAGAATGCTTGAAACCCATCAGCGGCTAGTGTGTCTTTAAACTTTTTAAGCATTCTACTCACCGCCCTTTGCTAATTCTATTTGCTCAAGAACCCAATCAAGATCTCTGATTACGAACTCTTTTAACTGATTTCCATCTTCATCTATAAATCCGAACTCAATCATTTTTCTTTCTATTTCTCTATTAATAGTAAGTGTTTGAACATCTACAATAAATCTAGTTGAATAATCATCGAATACGCCTTTATACCAAATATCAGATAATCCACGTTCTAACATGTATTGTCCAGGCGTTCTCGGAACATCTCTAATCCAATCAATTGATTCAAGAATAACTTGTTTATCACTATTATCAATTGGCGCATTAGCTAGTGCTTCAGTATTACCACTTAACCAAACAAATTCTTCTCCAAATGTTGATTGTAAATTATAAGAATATGTAGTTTGCACTTCAGTGTCCTGCCACCATTTTAAAAATTCCCAAGATTCATCTTTTTTGTCGGAGTTATTTAAAATCATTCCGTTTGTCCCATTAGCGATATACCATCTACTAATGTCACCGTTTTCTTGTGCCATTCCAGGTATACTTGTAATTTCCCATTGTCCTACAAGTTCAGGAGCAACGTTTTTAATCTGTAAATACTGATTAAAGTCAACAATTCCAATTGGTAAAGAACCATATCTAAATGAGTTAGAAAATACCATTACTTGTTTTGGTAATGAGTATTTAGTAAACATACTTATTAAAAAATCTAATCCCTTAACAGAATTTGCAGAATCAATTGCTACAGATGTTCCATTCTCGTTATAAAGTTCGCCATCCATCATATAGATAAACGGAGAAGTTTGATAAAACCATTTCAGTCCACTTAAACCATCACTTATTGGCAAGTAGAAGTTCATTCCGTATCTTTGTAACTCTGGAAGTATTTGTACAACTTCTTGCCACGTTTCTGGTACCATAATATCTAATGTTTCAAAAATATCTTTTCTATAAACTAGCGCATTAAAGTTAAGCGACTCTGGAATCGCATAAACTCCATCGTCAAATATATAAGGAACTAATGTTCCTGGTGCAAATCTTTCGGCATAAGTCCAGAAATCATCAAACTCCGTTAAATCATAAGCAGCCTCACGAATAGCAAAATCAAATGGCATATGCGATCCTAGTCCTAATGAAACATCAGGAGTGGTTCCAGCTGACGCAGCTAGAATTAATTTATTTGGATCTGGCATAACCGATATTTTAACTTTGATTCCGGTTTTAGTAGTGAAATCTGAATCCACAAGTTTCTGTAAAGTATCCACATGGGTGATTGGTCTATTAACCCAAACATTCAGTGCATCAGGATAGTTAGAAACAACATACTTCTGCGAAGTGAATGATGAAACGAATTAGTCCGTTGCGGATAATCCGTTAATAAATATATTTGCATTCTCTCTTGGTAATTCATTGTCTCCATGAACATAAAATCCATCTAAGTATAGAGGCTGTTCCATAATTCTCAAGAATGAATCTCCAAGCAGTTGCGTAACTGATCCAGTCCCGCTATTTAAATCAGATAGGTATAGTGGCAACTCATCAGGTTTTTCTAACATCTTATCTAAAGAAGCTAATGCTGTATTGAAATATGATAAAGTAGATGAATTAACACCGTTTGGTGCATATTCAGATAAGTCACTTATCATTCTTTTAATAATTGTTGTATAAGCATTTAAGTAAGTTTCAGTCTCAGGTAGATATTTAGTTATTTCCCAAGTTCTATCTTTATCTACATCACGTCCAGCAATCTTAACTACTTCTAGCGCGAATTGATTTATATGATTAATAAGCAATCTAATTCTAATAAGAGATTCCGAAACTTCCGCTGTCTCGGCTTTGAAACTTATTGTATGTATACCTTTTTCTAAAT
>CAJYBF010000127.1 GCA_913064935.1 uncultured Mollicutes bacterium | reverse complement strand
ATTGGGCTTAAGCTCTCCTATTATACAAGTGATAGTTAGGGGAGGGAGAGGACAAGGGCAAGAATGCGAAACTAGATCTTTCGCTATTAAGAATTTTGTTGAGCGGATTGCTTCGTACATCGTTTTAGATGCTAGATATATATATATTAATCATCTTTCTGGACCTACTGATATAGGAATCGATGAAACGATGAGCCCTTGATATTCTACAAACTTTTATGCTTTAAGAACAGTTGTAGTCCGTCTTGCGTCTACCGTCAATCAAAATATAGAGTCGTTGGCTTATTTAGACATTCACCCAGCAATTTTAATTAGTTCGTCGGTATTACAAGGTAACTACGTTAGTTCGGATCTAAGTAGAGGGTATAAGTTAGATAGTATAATATATGAGACTAGTTCTATTGATTCGGTATTAAACTTAGTAACATCATTTTATTCAATTTATTTTAACATCTATTTATCTCTCCTGTCATATATCTATAAATATACACAATACACCACGATACACAATATATCCAAACACACTAAAACCAGATGCATAAGTAATATCTAATATGTTTTAAAAATACTCTCATATCACACAAATACAATTAGTGGTGTTGTTGAAATTTCGGTGATGTTGGTAAATAACATAAGGAATGGTTTTGCATGTTTGGCATAGTTAAATTCATAAATGTTATTAGGAGGATTGATTCCTGTTCCTTTAAATTGATTTGCTATTTGTATTTTTAGCCATTCATAAAAGTACTGGCTTGAATACCAGCCATAGTCTTTTGAAAGACGGTAAAGCCCATCAACATCTCCTAGGACTTTTTCAATCTCCTTTTTGACAATTGGCGGAATTATTTTCAAAGAGGAATGTGTTTCAGTTCCTGGTACCTTTTTATATTCTAGTGACTCAGCGATTCTTTCAAGTTCCTGAAAACTTAGATTAAAACTGAGTATGCAGGCTGTTATAGCTCCAGCTGATGTCCCAGCTACTCTTTTTAAATCCTTAAGATGATTATTTTCATATAAATACTTCAAAGCACCTATATAAGATATGCCTAAGACTCCACCTCCTGAGAAAACTAAGTTTTTAATTCCATAGTGATATTTCATAATGATCCCTACCTCTCTTATTCAATTAGTATGAATAATGAGTGGCTGTGATTACATAAAATGTTAATTATTGTATATTGCCAATGAATTAACCCAAACTAATAATAGTCATTCATATAAGGAGGAATTTAATGAGCAAGAAAAGAGAACCAAATGCAGTTACAAAGACAAGCAAACCACAGTTACCCTTATCTACTCAAAATGGTTTAAATGGAGTAGTTCAAATGGGTAACAAGAGCGAGAAACTTCACAATGAAGAGTATGCAGAAGATATGACCGAGTCTTTTGAAAATGCCAGTGATGAAAATGCTAATCGAGGAAAAAAATCTAATAAAAGAAATGATAGGAATCAATCACAAAGTGATCAAGAGACAGTTCACTCTGATCTTGAACAATAAATAATTGAAATATTACATCTAAGGTGTAATATTTTTTATTTTCTAAAAATTACAATTTATAAATGAACATTTTTAGGTAAAAATACTATGAGAAGAATGTAATGATAAGGATGATTTGATGAGAAGAAAAATGATGCTATATTTGATAATGGCTTTAAGCTTGATTTTGTATACTAAACCTAGTTTAAGTGCAGATAGCGATTATATTAGCGAACGAAAAGAACTTTACGAACTTTACTCTAGATTTGTTGGTGTTCCTTGAACTTTGATAGCTGCGATTGATCGATACGAAAATAATACGAAAAACTACCGGGACTATTGTTCTAAAGATGTGGAGTTGATTTCAATTTGCATTAATCCCAGTTTGTGGAAAGGTGCTAATAACTTTGTAAGTGAAACTGATCCCATGTTTATTAGTTTATTTTTTGGTATAGGTTTAGATGGAGATTCTGATGGGGTAGCAGATCGAAGCAATCCAAATGATAAACTATTTACTCTATTAAGTGTTCTCACGTCTAATGGTTCTGATGAAAAAAGTGTAAAAAATAGGTTGATTGAATACTATGAAACAGAAAAAGGAGTAGAAATCATCTACTCAATAGCTAGCATGTTTGAATATTTTGAAGACATAGATTTATCAAAAAGAGTATTCCCTATTGCTAAATATTATGCCGCAGACTATCAAAATGGTTTTGGACTAGGTCGTTCATATGGTGGCAGAAGAAGTCATGAGGGAATTGATATTTTTGCACATTATGGAACTCCAGTATTGTCGACATCTTATGGGATAGTTGAAAAGATGGGATGGAATAATCTTGGAGGATATAGAATTGGAATAAGAGACTATTTTAACACTTATCAATATTATGCGCATTTGCAAGGATATAAAGAGGGATTAAAAGAAGGAGATTTCGTGAGACCCGGCGATACTATAGGGTATGTAGGCTCAACAGGATATGGTAAAGAAGGAACTAGTGGGAGATTTGCTCCCCATTTACATTACGGGTTCTATAAGTATGACGGTTCGAATGAGTGGTCATTTAATCCATATAATTTCATAAGAAAATGGGAAAAAGTAAGAGCACAGTGATAATTGTGATACGAATTATAATATGAATCATATAATAATCTAAGGTTGTCTTTAGACAATTACAGTTGAATATATGTAAAAGGAGGGAAATTATGAAATGCATTAGGTGTGGCAGTGAGAACATTGGCCCTAGTGAATTAATGTATGAATGTCATGAATGCGGTTGTGTTTTGGTTGCCGAATTCTCAAATGAAGACTTAATAGTGGTCAGTTCGGAATCAAAATAGGAGTAATTTTATCCTTATAATAGAGCTACTTGTTTCACTAAGTTGCTCTATTTTTATTTGTGACTTTTACTCTTGCCTTTGAAAAAATAAGCACTTCTATTTCATAGATGATATAATCATATAGAAAGAGGTGAAGTATGCCAAGACCGATTAAACCAAGAACAATCGAATATAAACCCAAATGCAGACACTTTACACCATCTGTTTCGACAAAGGATGAAATAGAAACTGTTACAATAAAACTTGAAGAATTAGAAGCAATGAGACTTAAAGATTGTGAAGGGTTATTTCAAGAAGACTGTGCAAAGCGTATGAATGTTTCTAGACAAACGTTTCAATTAATTCTTGAATCTGCACGAAAAAAAACAGTCAATGCCTTAATTAATGGACATGCAGTTAGGATTTTTGGCGGAGATTATGTTTATAAAACTAGGAACCACATATGTGCTAATAGTGGTAAGGAAAAAGAGACTGGGAACTGTGAACCTGGAAGTTGTTGCAAAGCAGGTTAATTTTTACAGGGGGTTAATATGAAAAAGTATGTAGATTTTATTTATAAATTTAGAAAGCCTTTAATCGTATTATTTATCTTAATAAATATTGTTTCTATAGTTGGAATAACTAAAATTAGATTAAGTTCAGATTTCACTATTTTTATGCCAAGTGAATCGAGTCATAATGATACTTTGGAAGAAACATTTAAAAAGGCTTATCAAAACCTATACCTCTTCTGTTGTCACTTTCGCAATAATAGCAGGTATTAAATTTATCTAAGGTTTCATTTTTAAAATAACGTTTTCCGCCATAAAATCCTTTTTGTAAATACAATTGCATGATCTTAGCAATATCATTAGCGTTACTAAATACGCCTGCATGACCACCTACACCATCTTGCATGGCTGCTCCCATATCATGCACATAACCATGTACTTCTTGAAACCTGAAATAATCATCAACTTCAGTTGGAACGATTTGAGTATTGCTAAACTTTTCTCGTGGATTATATGTTGTATAATTTGCTCCCAAGGATTGATATAAATGCTGCTGAATTAATTCGTCCATAGATTGGTCGTAATGCTTCTCTATAAATTTCTTAAGTATATAATAAGGTAAATCACTGTAGCGATATCTCAGCCTTCTAAGCATATCGCTCTCTTTGATGATTTCTTGAATAGAATCTTGATAATCAGACCTTAAGAATAGATTGTCGGTAACTTCGATATTAAAAGCATCACTTCGTTTACTTCTGTAATATTTTGCACTTGGCTTTTTAGAAATAGAATCAAGAGTATTTACATAGAAAGGAATCCAAGGGTTTAGCTGAGCATAATGTGACAGCATTTTTTTAATGGTCACGTTTTCTTTGTTAGATCCTTTATAATCAGGTAAAATTTCTGAAAGCTTAGTGTCTAGTGTAACTATGCCATTTTCTTCCAATTCCATCAAAAGTGGCAAGGTTGATACAATTTTTGTTAAAGATGCTACATCATAAATATCTGTTGATTTTACCTTTTCCTTGTTGTTGTATGTATGATAGCCAAAATTTTTATTGTAAACCACTTTTCCCTTTCTCGCGACTAGTAGTTGAATTCCTGGTGTCATTAGTGAGTCTACAGCATACTGCGCAACACTATCAATTTTTGCTAGACGTTGAGAATTCATTCCAACACGCTCAGGAATAGTATAG
>CAJYBF010000126.1 GCA_913064935.1 uncultured Mollicutes bacterium | reverse complement strand
TTGAAAGTGGTGGGAGTGGTCTTGATTCTATCGTCAGCGACGTCGACCGGTGCGGGTCGTTCAACTTTCCAAAGAGAGGTAATCGTTGATCCCATAGGTAGTCCATCGTCAGTTCCAGTTGCGGTCAAGGTAACCGTGCTGCCATTCATTGTGATATCTTCGCCGACATCGACTACCGGTGGTAGGTTTATACTTGTATCAATAACAGTAACAATCATATTCCTGGCAGTAATAATAATATCAACTATAACATTTCCCATAATGATCCAATCGTATGAAAATGTACAGGAATCCAAAGACGACAAACATGAAATCCAGATGGAACAACTAAATACTGCAATTGATATTACAAATATAACTGCTATTGGTGCTGATATTCTTCGGATTACTGTTACTAATGAAGGTACCATAATGCTTCATGCCAATGAATGCAGCGTGCTTGTGGACGGTATTATTACAAATTATAGTGTTAATCCATCGGGTTTTTGGTCACCCCAGAATTATGCAGTATTTACTTAGAGCATACTCAGGAATTCTTGATCATGAATGTGTCATAAGTGAATCCAGTATTTCGAAAAACTTAGAACTAAAAAGTAAGGAACTAAATAACATACTTGAATATTTAAGAAAGTATAAGAATACTATGGGGAAGAGATCAAGAGTGCTTCAGAAAAGAATTGATAATTTGTTGTAAATTTCCAAGGAAGCTTGACAAGAAATCTTTGTTGTGCTATAATTGGATATCTTAAAAAAAGGATTATAGAATGACATTATTTATAAGTTGTTTATTGATAAGTGGTTTTGGAATGAGTGAATGGTTATATCCTGTCGCTTTCGTTATTTGGATTGTACATCTAATGAATGAAGGTAATTGAAAAATGAAAAATATAAAGATGTGCCATAAAAAGTTGGCTAATCACTTCAATAAAACTCCTGAAGCTATGAGGCAACTAAAGAGAAAATATGAGGCAACTAAAACTGGACTTTGGGTTGTTTATGTCAAGGCTTATAGTTTTGATCTAATTAAAAAGGATAAATAATGCCTAAGCTTGATTATGGAGCAATATCTTTTGCTATATGTGGAGCTATAATTGCATTTACTATATTTTGTACAATTATATGGCATGCTGTTGGTTGGTGGATAGTCGGATGAGTGAAGGTGATCAAGTAATAATCCAAGCCATATATAACATGTGTTCAAAACGTGAGCATACGGTTATAAATCATGTTTTACTATGTGATGTTCGTGTGAATGGTGAATTGTTTCGTGATCATGTCTGGGTTAAAAAGTCAAAAGTTTTATGTGATGAAAAGTTTGAAAAAGGTGATAAAATTTGCTGTACTGGTATAGTGGAGTATTATTTAAATATAGATGATGCCAAGAGTCCAAAGGTTGGGTTTAGGCATATAAGAAATGTTTGTAAGGAGAAGTGATGAAGAAGTTCACGATAGAAACATATTCAAGAAAATATGTATTACCATCAAATGAAGTAAGTAAAATACTTATAAAACACTTAGAAGAAGAGCATGCAATTTATTTAGCAGATAAATTTGAGGTAAGGATGGAAGAAGATGGAACCGCTGTTATTGTGACCATTGATAGTTCAGAAGAGAAGGAGAAGAGATGAAACATATAATCATATTTATACTGATAGCCTCAAGTTGTTTCAGTGAACAAAGACCACAAGACACATGCAAGATGTATGAAACAAGTTTTGAAACAAGCAACGGTTATGGTGTCTGGAGATGGACTACTTTTTGTGTAGAAGGGTATGAGTATCTAAGGTTGGGTGAAGTTTTTACTCAGAAAAAGGTGGACGGAAATGTTCCTAAAAAATGTAAATGTGTGGAGGAGAAGTGATGGGTAAAGAAAATTTTATATTGTTTATATTTATACTTGCATTGTTTTTTATAAACGCTACAACACAGGAACGAAATCACGATGAAGTAATTAAAACTATAAAGGAAATGAAATGTATAACAAAATAATCATAGCAGGAAACCTAACAAAAGATATTGAAATAAAATACACTCCAAGCGGAAGTGCTATTGTAAATACAGGAATTGCAACAACAAAGAAGTTTAAGAGTGCAACCGGTGAACAAAAAGAAGAAGTGTTGTTTGTTGATTTAACTTTTTTTGGACGTACTGCAGAGATAGCAAATCAGTATCTAAGAAAAGGATCTAAGGTTTTGGTTGATGGAAGATTAAAACTTGACCAGTGGACAGCACAAGATGGCTCAAAGAGAAGTAAGCACTCTATAACTGTTGAGAACCTTACAATGCTTGGTAGTAAAGATGAGGCTAGTCAAATGAATAACCAAGAGCCGTCAAACGATAACTATAGCCAACCTGCACCGTCTGCTCCAAGAGCTGCACCACAACCTACGTCAAATATTCCAGAAATTGACATTAATTCTGATGAGATTCCTTTCTGATGGAAGTATATAAAAGAACACCGATTACTTTCAAGCAATACCCAAGAAAAACAAGTATTGCACATAAAGTACAAGTTGATGGAATAAAAGAAGCCATGGAGAAAATAAGAGCTATTAAAAGTAAAGCCCTGCAAGTTATGGAAAGAGCAAATACTCCGAACTATACTAAAGAATGGTTAAATGATGAATTGTTTAAGATATACCTGGAGATAAAATGAAAAGCATGAGAAGAATCATAGATGAATTAAAGGAAATGATGGGTATTTCACACACAAAATACTTAGCAGAAGATTTGGGATTCTCTTATAAAACATTTAGAAATAGATCAACCAGGAACTCTATACCATTTAAGCAGATACTTGACTATTGTAAAGATAAAGATATAGATGTAATGAAGCTATTATATGGGGGTGTAAAATGAAAACGATAATTTTAATTATGATAGCAATGGCATTGAATGCAAATGAACCTATTTGTGAAGTGTATAATATAGATGAAGATAGATGTGAATTATTAGCAGATCAAAACCTCACCCTTAACAAAGAGTGGGTTATGTTTTATTAAACCACAAACTCCACGTGATTTCCATCTGGGAAAGTGTTTGACCTCTCTGCTCTTTGTAGGGAGTCCATCATATTATCCCTCCACTTAAACCCAGTTTTTACCTTGATTCCAAGCTTGTATGCTATCCCATGACAAAGACCGTCAAACTGTCCCCATCTTATGTTATCCTCTGAACCATCATCAAGATACATGTTCACACCTTTTGGCAATGGCAGAATATCTAAAGCATATCCAAAACCATCAGACTTCTTTTGGTGATTGCTCTTTTTAGTAATCCCATCAAAAGAACTTTTCCCATCTTTATATAATGTGAATTGTTCTTCATTTGTTCTTACGCCATACACTATTTTGCAGTCAATAACGTTTGCAAGTTCAAATGCAAACTCAACAAGTTTTGGCTTTACACCTTCAAGTTTACTAAGGGAACTGCTACTATACTTGTACCTTACCCTTTTGTTTCGTTCTTGTAAAGTCATTATTCACTCTTGTATATTTTAGTTACTTTTTCCGCACTTCTACCTGCGATATACCCACCTAGTCCTAATTGCAATAAAGTCCACATATCCGGAGGTATCTCTCGGGTAGGTACTTTATATCCCCATGACATAAAGTATGGAGCTATAATGTCGTTATTTGCTATTATATCAACAAAGATCAGCATGGTTATTGGTCTCCATGAGGCTACTATCCAGTGATCACTTGTAGCTTCTGCAACTATTGTTTTAGCTTTGGCTTCCATCATCTTACTTTCTGCTTCTTGTATCGCTTCAAGAAGCTTGAGTTTTGTATTTGGATCTTGTATTGCTTCACCTGTAATTGCTTCTCTAAGTGAAGTAAATAAGTTTCCTATATCTCCAAGTTTAAAATCTACCATTCCCATATTAAATCCTTTTCATATATTTTCTGCATTACTGCCTATGATGTTACTTATCTTTGTCAATGTTTCATTCATGTGCTTCATCTCTGTTAAAAGCTTTTCTTCAAGTCTTTCCATTGATTCATTATGTTCTCTCCTGGTTACATAGGCATTATACACAAATTTTTCAGTTGCGTATGTTCTCTCAAGAGCCTCAATCATTTTCAATTGTGCTGTTTCAATGAGATTGATCCTTGCTTTATTTTTTATATCACCATCTCTTAGTCTTCCTATAGTGAAATGAGAAATTGCAGAATTCCATATAAGCCCTATGATAAAAATACTTAAAGTGACTATTCCACCCTCAATTACAATTCCATTCATCCCATCCCCCTAAATATATAAGTCATTATATCATTTTCTAATGTTATTGTAGTGTTGTGATTCATTACTTATCCCAGTAGTTTTCTTATCTCTTCTTTTGACACATCAAGGTTGTAGTTTTTATAAAGTATCCCAACAAGAACTGCATTATCATTCCAAAAATTACCGCGAATAGAGTTTGAAACTCTTGATATAGTTGTGTCCCTTTTATGATTGTAGGTGCTGGCATTATCTTCCCTTTCTCTAGTATTTGTACAGTGTGAACATATAG
>CAJYBF010000125.1 GCA_913064935.1 uncultured Mollicutes bacterium | reverse complement strand
AATTTCCGAGGCTTTGGCGCCGACAAGTAATGCTGAAATTTCGCGCACAAGGCGGTGAAAACGCTGGAACTCGTCTACCTTTTTATTTCGCTTGGTCATATCAGAATATTAACGCGATATGGTCGATATGACATCAATAACTGCCGAAATAGTGGCACTAATATGCCGATATACCGGCCGCACGAATGTTTGTGCGTCCCATAGCTGTATAGGCTAACTCAGTATTACTATATATATATCAATATATTAATTAAACTAGCTCTTAGTCAAATGAAGAAAATATTAATAACTATAGTTTTGGTGTTTACCTTAGGATTGTTCGGTTGTACTACTAATGATAGTACAACTTTAAAGATAGCAGCAACGAGTGTCCCTCATGCAGAGATTTTGGAAGAAGCAAAACCAATATTGTTAGAAGAATATGATATTGAACTAGAGATAATCGTAGTTCAAGACTACGTTACACCTAATCAATTTCTGGATAATGGAGATGTTGACGCGAACTTCTTTCAGCACATTCCATATTTGGAAGCTCAAATATCTGATTTTGGATATGAGTTTACAAATGTTGGTGGTATTCACATAGAACCAATTGGTGTATACTCACAAAAATATAATGACATCAATGATTTACCTGATGGTGCTACAATAATATTTAGTAATTCAGTAGCTGATCATGGAAGGATATTATCCTTGTTAGAACTAGCCGGCCTAATTAAACTAGATTCATCTGTTGATAAGATAGCTGCTTTAGTAAGTGATGTCGTTAGCAATCCGAAGAATCTTGTATTTAAAAGCGACATTGAAGCAAGCTTGCTTCCTACAGCTTACAACAACTCAGAGGGAGATGCTGTTATAATTAATACTAACTACGCACTACAAGCAGGATTAAACCCATTGAGCGATGCTATCTTAATTGAAGGCGAACAATCGCCTTATGTAAATGTAATAGCGGTTAGAACTCAAGATAAGGACCTTGAGTCAATAGCGGACTTAGTTAGGGTATTGCAAAGTAATGTGATACAATCATTCATTGTAGAACAATATGAAGGTTCTGTGGTACCAGTTGGATAATTTTATAGTTAGTTTTTCTGTTATATTTGATATTTTAATCATCATTCATGCTTTAGTTGAATCTCAATGAAATTAACCGCTCCTCGGTTAACTTTACATTTACACGTACTAAAGTTTTTTTTAATGAGTATATATAAAGGTAGAATATAATATTGGAATGTGATCTACAGGTGCAAGTGATTGTCTCGATTTTGCGACTTTTAGCACGATTAATACGATAATCGGAATAGTATTATCATTTTTAGCAAATATTATATTTAATATGTTACCAATTGAAAAATACTCAGAATGATTGCAACTAGGCTATTATCTACGTTCAGTTTATAGTAAATGTTTACTGAAAAAGGAATAAATTGGAATTTTATTTCATATGTAGTTGACAGAGCGGTAGATTAATGGTAATATATCGTGTTGCTTAAATTAACAATAAACAAATAAGCACGAATAATTTTTAATTAGAACAATTACTTAGTATCATCCTGATTAAGAAACCTATTTGTACATGTTTAGAAAATTTAAGAAAAATAAATTTAGGAGGTACTAATATGAATGGTACAGTAAAATGGTTTAATGCAGACAAAGGTTTTGGGTTTATAACTGGAGAAGACGGAAAAGATGTTTTCGCTCATTTCTCACAAATCAATGTTGACGGATTCAAAACATTAGAAGAAGGTCAACAAGTGACTTTTGATGTAACTGAAGGTCAAAAAGGCCCTCAAGCTGAAAATATTGTTGTTGTAGGATAATAATATTTAAAGTTTCTTTCTATAATTAATAGAAAATTTAAATACTACTCAAATGAGTAGTATTTTTTTTATTCGAAAAAATGATTAAAATAGATTAATATTTGAACAAAATGTGCATAATATATATAATTGTGTTATACTTCATAGGTTGCGCATAAGGCAACCTTAATGGATAATCATTAATATGAAGACGGTTATTCATCAGATTAGGAGAAAAAAATGAAGTTTAAAGATTTAAATTTAAGTAATGAACTACACAAAGCGATTGAAGACTTAGGATACTCAATTCCTACCGATATACAAAGAGAAGCGATTCCAGTATTGTTAAAAGGTCTAGATTGCATAGGTCAAGCACAGACCGGGACTGGAAAAACTGCTGCTTTTGGTATACCAATTGTAGAAATGTGTTCACAAAATAATAAAGGTGTTGAAGCGCTTATAATGGCACCGACAAGAGAATTGGTTGTTCAGATAGTTGATGCCTTTAGAGATTTTAGCGCTCACAAGAAATTGAGAATAGCTACGATTATCGGTGGTGTGGATTATGGTAGACAACTTGCTATGTTGAAAAACAATCCAAACATTATAGTTGCTACACCAGGAAGACTTATTGATCACCTTGAGAATAAAAAAATTAAATTAAGTAATCTAAAGATGTTCTGTATTGATGAAGCTGATGAAATGTTGAAAGTAGGATTTAAAGAGGAAATTGATAATATTATTTCTTTCTTACCAGAAAAAAAACAGTCAGCCCTATTCAGTGCTACGATAGATGCTGGAGTTACAAAAATAGCTGATCAAATAATGGATAATCCTCAAAAGATCTCAATTAGTAGTGGTTTATCTGCTGTAGATACTATTGAGCAGTTCGCTGTGATTGTAGATGAAAAGAGTAAACTGAAAGTTTTAACTGATATTTTAGATGTTAAAGCAGGAGAAAAAAGTTTAATTTTTGGTAGAACAAAAAAAAGAGCCGACGAGTTATCAACTGCACTTAACTCTTTAGGGTATAGTGCGAGAGCTTTACATGGTGATTTGAACCAAAGACAAAGACTTCATGTTGTGACAGAATTTAAAGCAGGTGGATTTGATATTCTTATCGCTACTGATGTAGCTGCGAGGGGTATCGATATAAGTGGAATTAAGTTTGTTTATAATTTTGATTTACCACAAGAAGTAGAGTATTATGTGCATAGAATTGGTAGAACTGGTAGAGCGCATGAAAAAGGTGTTAGTTTTTCTTTCATAAAGCAAAATGAAATGCCTCACTTGAAGCGTATTGAGAAAGAGACTGGTTCAACAATTAAGATTGTTTTGCCACCTACTAAAGAAGAACTACATATTTCTCAACAATCTGTAGCTGTAGATAAGTTAACTGACGGAATTGATTTAGGTAAAAATAAATTGAAACGACATTTAGGAATGGCAAAAGGATTAATTGAAAAATATGGTGCCGAATTAGCTATAGCGGCAGCGATAGAAGTTCTTATAGATAGAAAATCTATGGATTTACCTTCACTTAGCAATGAACCTTCTGTAAGAATCAAGGGTCAATCTTCAGGAAGAAGTCGCGGAAGATCACGAAATGATAGAAGTAGATCTAGAAAAGACCGTTCTGGTTCTAGTAGAAATGAAAATAGATAAGGATCTAGTAGGAGTGATAACAGATCTGGATCTAACAGAAACGACAGTAGATCGAGTTCTAGTAGAAATGATAATAGATCTGGATCTAATAGAAACGACAGTAGATCAAGTTCTAGTAGAGATAGTAGAAATAGCTCTGGAAATTATAAGAAAAATAACTAATCTACAAAGGGATATCAAATTTGATATCCCTTTGTTTTACTTATTATCTTTGATATGTTGTTTTATCATGGTAAATGGTAGTGGCTTGTAGAAATAATAACCTTGTATTAATACGTCCTCAAATTTTCTAAAGAAGACCAAAGTTACTTTATCTTCAATTCCTTCTACTATGATTACGAATCCTAAGTCTGTAAATAGACCCATCATTGAATTTATCAGTATTTCATTACTAGATATATAATCTAGGAAAGACTTACTGATTTTTATAGTTGTTAAATCAAGTTTCGTTAGATAAGAAAGTGAGCTGAATCCTTCTCGAAAGTCATCTTGGCTAAATCTTATCCCAATCTCACTTAGTGAATCCATTATTGATATTATTTTAGAGAAGTCGCACAAGTGACTATAAAATTACAATGAAATCATAATCTCTGTCTTTTAGTAAAATAGTCTTCAGTAGCCACATAGCCTTGATTAAATAAGAATTTGAATTTTTTATCATTTGTTTCTATATTGAAATCAGTAGAAGATATATCGTCAGTATCAATTTGAATTGATCTAACTTTATCTTTTAAACTCTTTTCAAACAGATCTTGTTGGACTTTTAACAGTGTGTGAATAAGGTTTTGGATGTATTCGACTAGATTATCAATTTTTGAATATGAGTATTTGCTTATAAACCTAAGACCCAATGTTTGAATGTTTGTACCATCAATATGTATATCATCAAATCTAAGTGAATCAAATATACGCATAGGATAGTTAATCATTACGCCTCCATCTGAGAAAATATGTGTTTCGCTAGAATTACTTTTATTAGCATCTATTTTTATAGACTCAAAGTAAAGTGGAATGGACATTGAGATTCTTACAGCCATAGCAACTTCCATCATAGGAGTTGTTTCATATGAAAATACAATTGATGAGTTAGTTGAAATGTCAGTTCCGGTGATATATAAATCAAGG
>CAJYBF010000124.1 GCA_913064935.1 uncultured Mollicutes bacterium | reverse complement strand
AATAATCATTGAAGTTATTTAAACTGATAAAAGTAGGAATCAAAACCAATAGTATTGATATTCCAACCACAATAGGTGTATAGTATTTAGCAAATTTAGTAATAAATAATTCAGTGTCAGATTTGGAATTTGTTGAGTTTTCAATCAAATCTATAACTTTAGATAATGCTGAGTTCTCGAAACTTTTTATAACTCTCACCTCTACAACGTTAACTAGATTAATGAAGCCTGATAGAATTTCATCTCCTTCTTTACCGTTGTATGGTTTTGACTCTCCTGTCATTGTAGACGTATCGAAAACACTGTTACCCTTAATTAAAACAGAGTCAACAGGAATTTGTTCTCCTACTTTTATTAATAGTATTTCTCCAACTACTAATTCATCTGGTGCTTTTATTACTTGCTTCATTCCTTTTAAAACTGTGACTTTATCTACTTTAAGAGAGATTAAACTCTCTATTTCTTTTTTTGATTTCTTTACTGCTCTATGTTGGAAAAATTCTCCGATAGTATAAAATATTAAGACAGCAACCGCCTCCCAATATTCTCTAATATACATCGCAGCTAAAGTTACGATGAGCATTAGAGTGTTTTCATCTAGTATGTATTTGTTTCTCATACTTGAGAATGACTTCCTTATTATCTTGCTAGCAACAAGCGTATATCCTAGATAAAAAAAGATATTGTTATTAAGTAAATACCCAAGCGAAAAAACTACCAGTCCCAATACAAATGGAACGTAATTGTGATTCTTTCTAATTACATCAATTTCTCTTCCTTTATAATAGACAGTTACTCCATCTTCTATTGAGTCGACAATATTGCTTACGGATTTTAACATTTTGTCTGAATCTGTATTTCTAAGTACTTCTACATTCATCATCTGATTAACAAAGTTGAATGTAGCCTCTGAAACATATTCTATTTTTCTTATCTTTTTTTCTATTTTATCAGCACATTCAGTGCACATTAGTCCATCCATTACTATTTGATATCTCATGACTTCCTCCTCTATATGAGCAAACGTTCATGTAACCATATTTATTATATGAATGTTTGCTCATATAGTCAAGTGTTTATTGGCAATAAAAAAAGACGATTTTTTAATCGCCTCTTGTTTAAGTGTTATCCTTTGATTAATCCTAGAATGTCCACTCCCATTAAAACTATTACGACATAGTAAACAATGGCAAGAATTAAAATCACCTTCACCAAGCCCGCAGTTTTCTTAAGAACACCTTTAACTAAAGCACCAAGCCCGAGTATTGATAAGAATCCCAATCCGAAAACTATTAGAATTCTGTTTAAGTCACTTTGACTTGTAAAATAAGTATCTATGAACTCTAAAATCGTATCCCCAAACGGTATAGCTATTTCTAAAAACATTTGCATCATATTCTCCTCCTTTTATAATATTTCTCTTCTTCCCTCTAAAGCTCTAAGAAGAGTTATTTCATCTGCGTATTGTAAATCTCCGCCCACCGGTAACCCGTGGGCAAGTTTTGTTACCTTAATATCTGAATTACAAAGTAATCTATTTATGTACATTGATGTGGCTTCCCCTTAAATGCTTGCGTTTAATCCAAGTATTACTTCCTTAATCTTATCATCTTGTAATCTTTGAATCAAACTCTTAAGGTTAATCTCTTCAGGTCCTATGCCATCAATAGGAGATATCACACCATTTAAGACATGATACTTACCTCTGTATCTATTCATTTTTTCTATGATTATTACATCTCTTGCATCTTCAACGACTAGTAAAATATCCAATTCTCTTGTTTTATCACTACAAATATAACAAGGATCTACGTCAGTAATGTTTCCACAAACCGGACACTTGAACAACGTCTCTTTTGTGTCAATCAATGCTTTCATGAATTTTTCAACATTTTCCTTATCTATTTTATTTACAGTGTATAGTGCAAGTCTTTCAGCGGTTTTTGGCCCAATTCCAGGATATCTACTGAAACTTTCTATTAAATCGGTTATCGCTTTAGGATACCTCACTAAAAACCAACCCCACCAAGCATACTTGAATATTTACCCATTTTTAATTCTGTTTCCTTATCAACTTGCTTCAGTGCATTATTAACAGCAACAACAATAGTGTCTTCGATCATTTCAACATCATCTGGACTTTCCATTGCTTCTGGATTAATTGTTACATTTATTAATTCCTTCGTTCCTTTTACGTCAACTGACACTACTCCCCCAGCAGTTCCGGTGAAAACAGTATTTTCTATTTCTTTTTGTGTTTCCATCATCTCTTTTTGTAATTTTTGAATTTTCTTCATCATTCCTGGATTCATATTAACTCTCCTTATTTGATTTTAACTTTATCTTCTCCGAATAAATTCATTGCATTTTCTACAATTTCGGGTACCTGTTTCTTTTCCTCAATTATCTCTAACCCCGGAAATTCGATTTCAGTTAATATAGGTTCTTGAATACCAACTGAGAATTGATCAACATATTCTCTTCGCTTTAAGGACCAGACTTTTGTCGGTAAGGCAATATATCTGTATTCCGTATTATAAACTTCTTTCAAGAGTTTACCCATTCTCTTTTGTACATCAGCTCTCATTAATTTATTAACAGATGTTACATGTTCATAAGTTAGTATGAAAAAGCTTTCTGATGCAACTACAATTTCACCTTCAGAGAATTCTTTTGCCATACCGAAAATATGTGGCTCAGCTTTTATTTTAAGTTGGGTCCATTTATTAACTAACTTTTCTTTATTCTCTCTCGCCTTAGGTTTATCACTCATGGCGTTTGACAATGTTTTAGTAATAAGCTTAATATCAAAAACATCAACTTCTACTTTCTTTTCCGGTTCATCGAACAAGTCTTGCGTTTCTGCAGTTATTTCATTATCTATATCAATATTGGTGTTGACTTCAATGTTTTCTACTGTCTTTGTTTTATTTTCTACTGTCAATGTTTTGTTTTGTATTTCTTTTTTTACTACAGGTGCAGTGTTTTTAATATCCTTTATAGGTGCTCCACTTAATATCTGTTTTTCCAGTTTTTCAAGTCTTTTATATAAAGCAGACTCACCTTGTTGAACGAAGTCAGTCATCTTGATTAGTGTTAATTCTAGATAAGTTCTTGGATTATTTGTAAATCTCATTTCCTTTTGAGAATTGCTTAAACATTCAACATAGAAGAATATCATCTCATTAGTTAATTCATTTGCAAGTTCCTTAAATCTTTCATTTGAAAAAATCACTTTCTTAAATGTATCACTCTTTACATTCTTAAATACTAATACGTCTTTCAAGAATACAATCATTTGATGATTGATTCTGCTTACTTCTTTTCCGTTTTCTACTAACTCTTCTATTATTGTAAAGGCGTTGAATACATTATTCTCGGAGATATTTTTAAAAATTTCTATAATTCTTATGTCAGACACGGTTCCTGCCACAGCATGAACGTCTTTATCATCAACTACATCATCTGAATAAGATATTGCTTGATCTAGTAGACTCAGTGCATCTCTCATTCCTCCTTCAGCAGCTTCCGCAATCGCATCAATGGCTTCAAGTGTTACTTTAATTTCTTCTTTATCAATAATTTCTTTTAATTTCTTTTTAATATCCTTAAGTGAAATCTCTTTGAAATCAAATCTTTGACAACGAGAATGAATAGTCGCTGGTATTTTGTGAGGCTCAGTTGTAGCCAATATAAATATAACGTGACTAGGGGGTTCTTCAAGTGTTTTAAGTAGTGCATTAAAAGCTCCAATGCTCAGCATGTGGACCTCATCAATAATATATACTTTATATTTTCCCTGACTCGGCGTGTATTTTACTTTGTCTCTAATTTCGCGAATTTCGTCTACTCCATTGTTGCTGGCAGCATCAATTTCAATAATATCTGCAAACATCCCTTTGTTGATTGTTAAGCAGTTGTCGCACACTCCACACGGTTCACTAACTGGATAACTCTCGCAATTAACGACATTTGCGATAATTCTAGCAGTAAGTGTTTTTCCTGTTCCTCTTGGACCACTGAATAGATACGCGTGTGTTATTTTATCGTTTTTTAATGCATTTTGAAATGTCTTTGTTACATGCTTTTGTCCAGCTATTTTAGAAAAGCGATTCGGACGATATGCACGGTATAAAGCCTTGTATGACATGTTAAACACCCACCTTTATAAATCATATGTCAATTATATCACATTAGATATTTTTTGTAATTACATTAAAGGGTTTTTTGAAACTATAATCTGTGATAATATTTGGTTATAAATATGGTATGAAAAGGGTATGATTTTATGATGAATGACACAATTTGTGCAGTATCGACACCATACGGTGAAGGAGCTATTTCTATAATCAGATTATCGGGTGTAGAAGCTATAAATATTGCTGATAAACTTTTTTTGAGCAAAAACTTAAATAAAGTGAAGAGTCAAACCATTCACTACGGGAAAATATATGACAACAAGAGTAGTGAGATGATTGATGAAGTAATGATTTCTGTTATGAGGGCTCCTAACCCCCCCCCCCCAGCCCCCCTCCCCGCCCTACACCGCCACCCCCCCCCCCCCCCCCCACACCCCACCCCCCCACCCCCTCCCCACCACC
>CAJYBF010000123.1 GCA_913064935.1 uncultured Mollicutes bacterium | reverse complement strand
AAATGAAAGCACTTTTACAATTTTAGTACTATCAATTGATATTTGTGTCCATGAAATATGAGATGTAAATAGCATGGCCAGCACAATGGTAAATTTTAATTTCATACTTTTTTAAGATTGATCTGGATATCAGAAGAAAAAATCTTCACGATTATCAAATTATGTTACTTTTTACTGTAAATATATAGAATTCTTGGCTGTATTGCATTTTGTTTATGGCTGAAATTCATCGCCTTTAGTATATTTTATTCTTCGACCTATTGTCAAAAACTCTCTGATACTTTTCTTATTAATTTCCATGGCTTAATAGTTGAAAATGTTTTTCGTAATTTCACAAAAAGAACCGATTTTTTCAATATACAATGCAAATAAAAATACTGATTCAATTAAAATATGATTCTTAAGTTATTATTTTAAATTAATTGTACAAAATAAGGAAATTCTCACTTTAATCTGTGAGGAACTTTTATTCATAAATTACTTTAATTTTAGTCTTGCAACGCATTCCACATGATAAGTATGTGGGAACATATCAAATGGTGTTACTTCTAAAACATCATAATGATTACTTAGAAAATTGATGTCTCTTGCTAATGTTGATACATTACAAGATACGTATACAAAATCTTTTATCTTATTATCTATAATACTTTGTAAAAACTCCTCTTGACATCCTTTTCTAGGAGGATCAACTATGACCACATCTACTTCTTCTGTAATGATAGTAGATATCACTTCTTCGGCCTTCCCTAGAAAGAATTCTATATTGTTAACTCCATTTTCCTCGGCGTTATCTCTAGCTGAGTTGACAGCTGCTTCGACAACTTCTATCCCATAGACTTTTTTTGCTGCTCCTGCACAACTTATTCCTATAGTTCCAATTCCGCAATATGCATCAACAACAACTTTATCTTTCAAATCGACAGATTCTATAGTTTTCTTATATAATAATTCGGTTTGCATCGTATTAATTTGATAGAAACTTCTATGATTTATTTCATATGTATTTCCGAACATATAATCCTTATATGAGTCTTCTCCAATCAAAATATAACTCCGCTTACCTAAAATTACGTTACTATTTTGGTCATTTATGTTGTTTATTACAGAGACAATCCCAGGAAATTCTTTTGTTATATTACCAATGCTAGATAAGGAAATAGGTTTCCAAGTGATGATTACTACCATTAATTCGTTTCGATAATGACTATTTCTTACCATAACATTTCTTATTAGTTTATTAACTGGTAATTTATTTAAATATTTTACAATTTCAAGTGCTTCTTTATTCAGTATATGACATTCCTCGATATCAACTATGTCATGTGTCCCTTTTTTATACAGTCCTGCTAACCCTTTCGAGAAAGGAATTATAAGTTTATTCCTATAATTAAACGGAAATTCCATACCAATGCAATCGTTAACAAGCGCTTCGGTATCGATTCCTCCGATTCGTTTCAAGGTTTCTCGTACATGGTTAGTTTTAAATCTTAGTTGCTCCTCATATCTCAGGTGCATCAAATGACATCCTCCGCACTCATCATAATACTTACACGGCGGATTTTCCCTCATTGCCCCTATAGTCTTTATTTCTGTTATTTCAGCAAATGCTAGATTTTTCTTTAATTTGGTAATTTTCACTTCTACTGTCTCACCAACCACAGCATTTGACACAAAAAGCGGAAAATTATTGATTTTCCCTATTCCTAATCCATCGTAAGTATAGTCGGTAATCTCAACTATGTGTTTCTTTTGAGAATCAATCAAGTTGCTCACTCCTTTAATCATTCATTAATTCCACTATTTAGTCTATTATACACTATAGCAATTCTAACTAAAGCATAAAGATGCAAACTAGTAAAAACTATAACGATTATCCTAAAGAAAAAATAGAAATTAGGAAATGTTAACTTATTAGGATCCATATTTGGAAACATGAATAGAACCTGATAATAAAGCGGAAACCCAGTGAGAATCAGAAATAGAATTAGTTTTTTGTATTTTTCTTTCTTAGTCTCGTTGTTGTTGAAAATACTCCTATCTATACCATCATCAAAGTCTCTAGAGAAATAGTACCAGCCTCCAAACTTGTGAGACAGATTCCAACCTGAGTCTTCATACATTTGTAGGTAATCATCTTCGTTTCTTCTGTGTAAGTTAACGAAATCAAGTTGATACACAATTTTTCTCGGTTCAGTCTCCTCAAATGTGTATTTCCCGAGTTGAACTTTAACTAATTTATATCCATCTATAGCCATTTTCTCAAGAAACTCAATTTCCTTATCCTCGTTCCAAGCAAATAAAAGTTTTTTAATTATTTTCATTGAAATCACCTACTTCATTTTTTCCGTTGTCTAGCATTTCACTTAACCTTTTTAATTCATATTTAATTAACTCAATTCCTAAACTTGTCGCTTGATAAAGTTTTCTTCTCTTGTTTGAAATATCATCACCTACAGAAACAATCAACTTATTTCTCAAAAGATTGCTGATTGAACCATATAATGTTCCCGCAGCCAGTTTTACTCTACCAAAACTCATAGTTTCTACCTTCTTTATAACCCCATAACCATGTAGTGGATTAACTAGAGATAATAGGATATAGAAGGACGCCTCTGTAAGAGGAGAAAATGTTTCTATTGACTTACTCATATAATCACCTCTCTATAACGTATGACTATATATCGTGTTACGATACATAGATATACGTTATATTATCACAAATGTGAATCTAAACCAAATAAAAACTCATAGAAAAAAGCAATTTCTGTCTCTATAAGTTTATATATTTAGTTTCCTATGTCTAATTCTATTTTCCATCTACCATCTGAATCTTTTCTCCAAATAGTCGTGTACCTTCCCGTTTGATGTTGTTCTTTTTCTTTTGAGTCTATAAATGATCTATTATAATTTCCATAGGTGTATCCCAAGGTTTCGTCATCAGATATATTCCCGCCGATTGGCTCCCAAGTGAATTCAAGTGATTTTAGTGACAGTAAAGGAATTAGTGATTCCTTTACTTCTTCTTTACCTGTTAAAACTGGACCACTGGAGTTAACCATAATCCCATAATCTTTTAATCTATATATCCAAGCATCTATTCCGTTTTTTTGAAAATCCAAACAAAAATTTCTATCTTCATTCAACAGTTCTTTGATATTGTTCATACAAGTAATCTCCTTACTTTTCTAACAATACGAAAGCAACCGCGTATTCATCTGTATGAGAGATAGTAACGTGGCATTTGAAATCCTTGTAATTACATACTGGCTTACCACCACTACTTAAAATCTCAATGTCTTGAAAACTTACTTCACCGATGCCGGTCCCTAATGCTTTAACAAAAGCTTCCTTAGCTGCGAATCTTCCAGCTAAATACTCGATTTTTCTTTTTTCCGTCTTCAAACCGTTATAACGTTCAATCTCTTTTCCAGTTAAAATACGGTTTATAAACTTTTCACTATGAGCATCTTCTATTCTGTCTATTTCTACTAAATCTGTTCCTATCCCATATATCATAAGTCACCTTTTAGCTCTAAGATTAAATCTCTTAAAGTCGCAGCTCTTTCGAATTCTAAATTTCTTGCTGCTTTTCTCATTTCCTTGTCCAAATAATATTTCCGTAATATTTCCGCTGTAAAAATCATTTTCAACTATTCGAAAAAGGTAATTTCTAAGTCCAAAAGATGTATCCTTTTCTCCTTCATATCTTGAAGCTATTAAATTAGGGAAATACTCTGCAATAATTTCGTAAACAGGATAAACAAAAAAAAGTGTTAAGAAAAAGATAATATAAATAAAATTAGAGAATATGATAAGCAGAATTACCAAGAAAATACTGAAACCATAAAAGCTCGTGTTTCTGAATACCAGAAAAATAACCGACATATAAATAATGCTGCATTCGCGAAATATAAAGCGGCAAAACTGCAAGCTACGCCAAAATGGGCTGAACTTGAAAAAATGAACAAAGTTATTCTGGCAACAGGTATGATGGTTGGATTAGCTTACGGAACAGAGTTTTTTATTGCCTGGTACAGTGGTGTGTCTGTAGAACAATTCGTTTTTCTTAACAGAGCATTTGGACCTTATTGGTGGGCATATGCTTCCATGATGAGTTGTAACGTAATTGCTCCTCAGTTATTTTGGTTCAAGAAAATTAGAACAAGTATCGTTTCAACAATGGTGTTGTCTATTGTTGTAAACATTGGTATGTGGTTCGAACGATTTGTAATAATTGTAACTTCTCTTCATAGAGATTACCTACCATCAAGTTGGGCCATGTTTACTCCAACGAGATATGATGTAGGAGATTACCTATTTACATTTGGTTTGTTTTTCACTTGCTTCTTGTTGTTTGCCAAGTTCTTCCCAGTTATTAACATGGCGGAAGTGAAAAGTATTGTTAAATCGTCTTCTGAAAAGAAATAATTATATGGAAAGCGGAAAAAACTTTGTCCTTGGAATTTATGATGGTGAGGACGTATTGTTAGAAGCAGTATCGAAAGTTAGAGAAAGTGGCGTGAAAATTCACGAAGTGTATTCTCCATTTCCAGTGCATGGTTTAGAACATGCCTTGGGGTATAAGAGAACACGTCTTCCTATCGCAGCTTTC
>CAJYBF010000122.1 GCA_913064935.1 uncultured Mollicutes bacterium | reverse complement strand
TATTTAATAAATCTTCCCAATATAAACAGCACTCTTACATTACTTTTTTCAATATTGAAAGCAATTCTCACTATTATTGTCACTATAAGTAACATTAATAAGACAATATTTATCTTATATACTTAAATAATTGGAAGTTATCGCACGAGAACTTTCAATTCCATAGTTTCTTTCTACGCTATTTGGGTCATCTAAATCTATTAAATTATACTTCATATTTTTATTTTTTGCTATATGACAACTACTAACAATTATGTCTAGCAACTCTTCTGAGTTTGTTGGCATTGACTTACTTGTAACGGCGCCGATATGAAACTTAACTGTAATCTTTTTATTATCGATACCAATAGTTTTACTTAAATTTTTTATTAGTCTCTTAGAGGTCTTATGATGATTTATTACTGCATAGTCATTTACTAGTATGTACTTTCCATCAGAAAAGTAAAATAATTTAAATTTATCTACGATACAATAATTCTTTAATATAGAAACTGTTTTATCTTTTATAATGCGTTCTTCCCTATCCGTATATAGGTTATTTTTGTAATTGCTTATCTCTATATACATTACAAGCCCACCATTGCTTTTCTTAAAATGTCTATAAAACGAAAACCTACTTAGCATAGAATATCTCCTACTATATAGAACAGATTTTTGTAAAGTAAACTTTGTAAAAAAATAAAAAAATATAGGAGTTATTATTGTTAAAATATAAAACATATATTCTGTAGACATTTAATCACACCCAGCCATTTTAGTTTTATAAAGAAAATCCATCCTAGAATTCTAGAAATGGATTTCATTAAGTTGTTAATCTAAAGGTTTTACTAAATAACTACCACTGTTCCTCAACAATACCTTTGTACCTTCACAAACTGCTGTCAGTGGATTATCACTTTTTCTAACCATAACATTTAATTTATCTGACATGTACTTTTCAACACCATGAATCAATGCTCCACCACCATTAATTATAATCCCATCATTGATAATATCAGCTGCTAACTCTGGTGGAGTTTGTTGCAATACTCTTTGCGCTGTATTAACAATTTCGTCGAACCCATCTATTAAAACATCTCTAATCTCTTTTTGAGTAACTTCAATTTCTTTTGGTATACCAGTTAATAAATCTCTTCCTGCAATCTTCATCGTTTCAGAAGCTCCAGATAATGATTCATCTACTGTACCGATTTGCATTTTCACTCTTTCAGCTGAAATTGAACCAATCAGTACTTGATGAGTGAATTGGATATGTTTAATAATCGATTCATCAAAGAATGTTCCAGCAACACGAATCGACTCAGAAGTTACAATATCGCCAAGTGATAATACACCTACATCTGTAGATCCTCCACCGATATCAATAACCATTGACCCCTGAGCTCGGAAAATATCTATACCTGCTCCAATTACACCAGCTTTAACTTCTTCTTCGATAAAACATTCACCAATTCCTAAGTCAGAAGCTAACTCAATTAAAGATTCTCTTTCTATTTGTGTTACTTCTGATGGGCAACACAATAAAAGAGATGACTCTGCAAGATCAAAAGAATCCTTATCTAAGTTTTCTAGTACATACTCAATTAAAGTTCCTGCAGATTTAATATCTGATATTACACCTAAATGTAAAGGCTTCGAAATTCTTATTCTTTCATGAGTTTTTCCTACCATCTTTGCTGCTTCTATACCAACTGCTATAGTTTCACCAGTTTCATTATCGTAAGCTACTACAGATGGTTCGTTAAATACAACACCCTTTCCCGCTACATATACAAGAGTATTAGCTGTACCTAAATCAACACCAATTTTTAATCCTTTTTTTTTGGCTTCCATAATTACCCTCCTTCTTATTCAGTATCTGCATCTTTTAAAAAGTGACCTCGTGTTTTAAGTAAAACTTTAGTACCTAAAACCACCGAAGTTAATGGATTACTAGAAACTCTTACTTTTAATCCAAGTTCCTCACTAAAATACTCAGCAGCATAATCAATTAACGAAACACCACCATTTAATAAGATTCCATCATAATATATATCTGAACATAACTCTGGTGGAGTATCCTTTAGTGTCGCGATAATTAAGTTTTTAATATCGTTAAAGACAGGAATTAATATTTCAGTTACATTTCTAGATGTGATTTCTGTATGTCTTGGTAATCCTGTTAATAAATCTCTACCAGCAACTCGCATTGTAGCAACGTCTTTTTTCAGATTTACAGTTCCTAACTCAATTTTTATTCTCTCAGCAGTTTTCTGACCAACCTCAATTTTCAAGTGTTGTTTACAATACTTAACAACTTCATGATCAATAAAATTACCTGCCATTCTTAACGATTTAGACAATACAACATCACCTAAATTGAGGATACCAACATCGGTAGATCCCCCTCCGATATCAACTACCATTGTACCTCTATCAGTATATATATCTACACCAGAGCCTACAAGTCCTGACTTGATTTCTTCCTCAATATATACTTCATTAATACCTAATTGAACTGGAAGTTGTAACAAAGCTTTTCTTTCGATTTGAGTTACCTCTGATGGGCAACAAAGTACGGCTCTTATTTCAGTGTTACTTGCATGTATGTTTACTCTTGAAAACACATATTTAAGTAAATCTTTAGCAGCTTTAATATTTGAAATAACACCATCTCTTAAAGGTCTAACTATTTTGATTTTGTCATGAGTTTTACCAGTCATTTCATCAGCATCAAATCCAGCTGCGATAAGCTCACCCGAAGCCCTATCATAAGCAACTACAGATGGTTCATCAAATATTATTCCTTGTCCTTCAACATATACTAATAAATTTACTGTTCCGAAGTCGATACCAACTCCAATTTTTTTCTCATCAAATTCTCCAGTTGTTTCTTCTACAAATTCGTCAGTAGTCTTTACAGAATCTAAAGATTGTCCTTTACGGTTATTTTTTTGCATTATCCACATTCTCCTTCCGCCTTGCGACCATAATATAACAAATTTTACCAAATAAAGATAAATTCTGCTAAATCAGTTTACTTAATTTTATACTTAGGATATGTCTTAATAGGTAGTTTAAGTAAGCTAATTAACTAGGGGGTTAATAACTTGCACTAATATCGGGGTATATGGTAAATAAGTGGAAATTAATTAAGTAGAATTACTTGTGGGTTTCATAAATCAATGTTAATTAATATATACGTAGCAATAAGTAAACAAAAGCAAATAATTATACAATTATAATAACTTCGAAACAACAGTTAGAAATTATAACTAGCAATTTTTATTTTAAAGGGTGTGTATATATGTGCGAAGTAGGCGAATTACTATCCACTATTGATATGTTTGATCAACAAATTAACCAAGTTACTAGTTATATGTTAGATATTAATCATTCAATTGACATTGAAAACAATATATATAAAACCGAAAATGTTACTTATTATGTTGTTGCTAACAAAATGGAGGAATTTTTGAAACATAAGTCAGACATCTTATATCTAATATTAATTTTGTTAAGCAGTGATAATCTCAGCGAGAAAAATATAACTACAATAAAAAGTAATTTGGATTTACTAAAAGAACGAGAGAATGAATACATTTTCAAAGTAGAAGGAGAAATTTATTCTTAATCTGCAATTTAAATTGGCATGCATGTGTTTAAACACCGAATGTGTGTAACACACAAATATATGAAGTAATAGATATGAAATTTAATATTCCATTAAAAAATAGATGCCATCGGCAATTTCTCTGGTAGCGTGTCAGGAAAGAAGGATTATCTATGAATCGATTTTTAAATATTTGCAGAAATTCTTTGTCTATTTTTTAATAATAAATGTGATAATGTTTTCTTATTTTGGCATTAGGAGTTCAATTAACGTTAATTATGTACCTAGTATATTAGGATTATCCTTCATCCAAACCGCATCGGATAGTATGTCACCAACAATGATGGTAAGTGACAAGATTAAAGTTAGGAAAATCGATCCTGAGATTATTATAGAAGGAGACATTGTCACTTATAAATTAAAGGGAGTATTAGTTACTCACCATGTAGTTTATATAACATATATTGCAAATATAAAACATTACATAACCAAGGGAGATAATAATCAATTTATAGATGAGTTTCCAGTTCCAATGGATTCAATAATTGGTATACCTAACTAGAAGCAAGTAAATCAAATTTCGTTTGATTTACTTGCTTTTTTTAATGCACATTTAGGGTTCAGAGAATTTTTTTCGAATGACTTCGACAACACGAACAAAAGAAAATCCCTGGGTGGAATTGGTCACTCATAGGAGAAAACTTAATTTTAAGTAGCTTGTTATATGGAAATCTTTTCACAAATTTTATTGGTCATATCATCAATTCAAAAATGTCACTCTAAAAAACACAATTAAAAAAGTCATTTAAAAATGGCTTTTAGTTTATATTATTTAATTATCTTAAAATAGTTTAAAAGATTCTAATCTACGCTCGACACTTTTACATAAGTTCTTCTCTTGATAACGCACGAATGGAACTTTTCCCGAAGAGTAATTTAATAACATATTACCTTTGTATATTAATATCCAATTAAAGCGTTAATCAGCAATTTAGATGTTGATTTAAACAATGTTATTCTATTAA
>CAJYBF010000121.1 GCA_913064935.1 uncultured Mollicutes bacterium | reverse complement strand
GTAACCGTAGAGTTTTGCAACTCCGTATGGAGAACGGGGATAGAATGGCGTTCCCTCGTTTTGCGGTATTTCTTTAACCTTACCATAAAGTTCGCTCGTGGATGCTTGGTAGAACTTCACTTTCCGCAGACCGACTTCTCGTATCGCATCAAGGAATCTTAATGTACCGAGTGCGTCTACCTGAGCAGTATAGTCGGGTACTTCAAATGAAACTTTAACATGACTTTGTGCTGCAAGGTTATAGATTTCATCGGGTTCAATTTTTTCAAGCAAACGGTTCATGTTGCTTGTGTCAACAAGATCTCCGTAATGTAAAAATAGTTTTTTGTTGAGGATTTCAGGATTGTTGTAAAGATGATCTATCCTGCCGGTGTTGAATGAACTACTTCGTCTTATTATTCCGTGAACCACGTATCCCTTTTCAAGTAGAAGTTCAGTTAAATAATAAGTCCCTAGGTAGTTTACAGCAAGAGTTAACTCTAAACCTTCAGATGACTTTTTCTTACTGTCACAAAAAACGCCAGCATTGTTTATTAAGACATCTAAAGTATCATATTTTTTGATAAATTCCTCGTTAAATTTCTTTATTGATTTGAGAGATGCTAAATCAATACGCATCACATCTACTTTTTGAGGAGCATTAAATTCCTTCTTGATTTCCTCTGCCAATTCTAAGTTTCTGCAAGCCATAATGACAAAGTGCCCTCTATTTACCAACTCTCTTGCAGTTTCTAATCCAATTCCGTGAGTAGTACCGGTAATTAATATTCTCTTCATATATCCCTCCCGTGTTTTCTAAATTATATCATCCGATATAATTGTTTGCAATTATACTGACACAAGTCTTAAATAACCGTGAATTCTGACATGATTAGGAGTTCTTTATCAATTGGGTCGCTATGACAGGATTTATCCGTTTTTATTTGCTTAACGTGAATTAAACTTAGTTTAGTGTATAATTGGTTTAATGAAAGTCATTGAAGATTGAAAGAGGTACAATTATGGAATTTAGCGAAGTAAAGATAGAAATCTACATTCCAGAACAACACATCGAACTATTAAGAAACAAATTAAATGAGGTTCACGCATGTCACGTAGGTAACTATGATCAAGTCATCTCAATCACAAAAATCACTGGTTATTTCAGACCTTTACAGGGATCGGATCCCTTTACAGGAACCGAAGGTAAAATAAGTGTGGAAGAAGAATGTAAGTTTGAGGTAAGATGTAAAAAAGAACATGTTAAAGCTGCTATCTCTGTGATTAAGGATGTTCATCCTTACGAGACTCCAGTAATAAACATAATTCCACTTTTAAATGAGTTGTACGAGCAAAGTGAATCTTAATAGTCTTTTATCATGTTTGGTTAATAATTATAATTACACTCTTAATACAATAATACACATAGTGAAGGATGGGAAACAATGAAGATACTAATTAAAAACATTAATTATTTGGTGACAATGAACGAAAAGAATGAAATCTATAAAAATACTAATATAGTTATAAATGATAACTTGATTTCTTATATTGGTAATGTCCTAGATGAGCATTACGATGAAGTATATGATGCTGAAGATAAAATTGTAATACCTGGACTTATAAACACACATGTTCATTTATCTCAACAGTTAGGAAGAGGATTGGCGGACGATGTTGATCTTTTAACGTGGTTACAAGATAGAATTTGGCCATATGAGTCTTCATTATCACCAGAGGATAATTACTTGAGTTCTTTAGCTTGTTGTATAGAACTTGTAAAATCAGGAGTTACCACATTCCTTGAGGCCGGCGGTCAACATGTTGAATCTATGGTTGATGCCGTAACTAAAGCAGGGATAAGAGGTTGTTTATCAAAATCAGTTACTGATAGTGGTAAAGGGTTACCTGCTTCATTTATTGAAACTGTAGATGACACCCTTAAATATCAAGAGGAACTTTATAATAAGTTTAACGGTGTAGCAAGTGGAAGAATAAAAATATGGCTTGGATTAAGAACTATCTATAGTAATACGGATGCACTTATCATAAAAACAAAAGAGTTAGCAGATAAGTTAGGAACAGGTATTCATATGCACATCGCGGAAATTAAAGATGAAATTGAATATGCAAAAGCAACTAGAGGGACTTCTACAGTTGAGCATCTCGCTAATATAGGAGTTTTAGGATCTAATTTACTTGCTGTTCATACGGTTTGGTTAACAGATGAGGAAGTTGATTTATTTAAGAAATATGATGTGAAAGTATCTCATAATCCTGCTGCCGCAATGAAAGTAGTTGTAGGATTCGCGAAAGTGCCTGAGATGATTGAAAAAGGAATCCCAGTTGCGATTGGGACTGACGGTGCTCCAAGTAATAACAGAATGGATTTAATGAGAGATATGTATTTAACAGGACTTATACATAAAGGAAGAACACTTGATGCTAAATCAGTAGATGCATATGAAGTGCTTAAGATGGCAACTATGAATGGGGCTAGATGTGCCTTGATGCAAGACGAAATTGGTTCTTTAGAAGTTGGTAAAAAAGCAGACTTAGTAGTGCTTGATTTAAAGGATATTGCCACTCTACCTATCTATGACTTTATTGGGAACATTGTTTACTCATCTACTAGCAGAAATGTTGAATCTACTATGTGTGATGGGAAATGGGTATATAAACATAAAAAAATACTATTTGAAGATGAAGAAGAAATCTTGGATAGAATAAAGGAAAAGTCGAAACTAATAGCTGAAAGTTTAAATATATCATTAGAAAACAAATATAATATTATTTAAGTTCACAGGTCTGGTTAAAATAAACTAGACCTTTATTACGTCTTAAGTTATGAACTACAACTCATTTCTATTAGATGATATAGGCCGAATTTGGGTTCATTTTTGCACATTTGTGGTATAATACCAAAGGTTAGGAGCTGATTGGATGATTTTAGTATCAAACTTAGATTTAATATTCTCAGATAAAAAATTGTTTGAGGATGTAAACATATTATTCACTCCAGGGAATTGCTACGGCGTAATAGGAGCAAATGGGGCTGGTAAGTCAACGTTTCTAAAGGTCTTATCTGGAGAAAAAGAATCTACTAAAGGAAATGTAGTTATTGAAAGAGGTAAACGATTAGCTGTTCTAAAACAAGATCATTATGAATATGATGAGTTTAAAGTTCTAGAGACAGTCATAATGGGACATAAAAGACTTTATGAGATTATGAACGAAAAAGAGGCTTTATATGCAAAAGAGGATTTCTCAGATGAAGATGGAATCAAATCAGCAGAGTTAGAATTCGAGTTCTCTGAACTTGATGGATGGAGTGCTGAAACCGAAGCTGAGAGACTTCTAAATGGATTAAATATAGATACAACTAATTTCCATAAGAAAATGAGTGAAATTACTGGTGCTGACAAAGTTAAGATTTTGCTTGCGCAAGCATTATTTGGATCTCCTGATATCTTACTACTAGATGAGCCTACCAATCACTTAGATTTTGAAGCGATTGAATGGTTAGAAAACTTTTTACTGCATTATGATAATACTGTCATTACTGTATCGCATGATAGACATTTTTTGAACAAAGTGTGTACTCATATGGTTGACATTGATTTCGGAGCTGCGAAACTTTATCCTGGAAACTATGATTTTTGGAGAGAATCATCTCAATTAGCGCAAAAACTAATGCAAGATTCCAATAAAAAGAAAGCTACTAAAATAAAAGAATTAGAAGCCTTTGTAGCTAGATTTAGTGCAAATGCATCTAAATCAGCTCAAGCAACATCGAGAAAAAAATCATTAGAAAAAATAAAACTAGATGATATTAGACCTTCCTCAAGAAGATATCCTTTTATAGGATTTCGTATTGGACGAGATTTAGGTAAGGATGTTCTAGAAGTTGAAAATTTATCTGCATCTTTTGATGGAGAAAAAGTTTTTGAAAATGTTTCGTTTACTATCAATAGAGAAGAGAAAGTTGCGATCTTAGGTAAAAACGATCTTGCTAAAACAGTTTTATTAAGAGTACTTGCTGGGGAACTAGAACCTGATGGTGGAAAGTTCAAATGGGGACAAACTGTCACTCATGCACACTTGCCTGCAGATAATAATGAGTATTTTAACAATAACGATTTAAGCTTAATTGAGTGGCTAAGACAATACTCGAAGGATCCTGCTGAAGGTTATGTAAGAGGGTTCTTAGGAAGAATGTTATTCTCTGGAGAGGAAGCATTAAAGAAAGCGTCTGTGTTATCTGGAGGAGAAAAAGTGCGTTGTATGCTTTCA
Source organism: uncultured Mollicutes bacterium (assembly GCA_913064935.1). Lineage (GTDB taxonomy): Bacteria > Bacillota_I > Bacilli_A > MAG-NZ > MAG-NZ > Zrk6. The sequence goes on along the minus strand of CAJYBF010000121.1, from coordinate 358 downwards.
AAAATGATGTTATCTGGATCTAATGTTTTACTATTAGATGAACCTAAAAACCACCTTGATCTTGAATCACTAATATGGCTGGAGAAATTCCTAAACGGCTATATTGGTTCAATGATGGTAATCAGTCATGATCGATATTTCCTGGACCGCTTAGTCACTCATATTGCTGAAATATCCCGCAAAGAAATAGTCTCCTTTTCGGGTAAATATTCAGATTTTGAAAATATGAAACAGGAGAGACTTGCACTACTGACCCGGCAGGCTAAAAATCAAGGTAAGAAAATTGCTCAGACTGAACGTTTTATTGAGCGTTTCAGATCAAAAAACACGCTGGCAACTCGTGTGAAAAGCAAGATAA
>CAJYBF010000120.1 GCA_913064935.1 uncultured Mollicutes bacterium | reverse complement strand
AAAATTAAAAAAAAAAAAAAAAAAAAAAAAAAAAAAATAATAAATTATTCCCGCCTAAATGTCTTAATTATGGCGTGAAAGATAAATATTCACTTACCTACTACTTTATACCCGCCAAGGTGTGAACACTCCAGTTACCACTAATACTACTCCCGTAAAGGTGTAATGTCCAGTAATAGGGCATATAAACTGGACTTTTTATGTCACAATTATTTACTATATTTGTGACAAATATAATTATTCCTTGACATTTATAATCAAATGCACTATATTAGAGCAATGAATTTTTCCAAGTTAATATCTTCTATAATGTTTTTGAATGGTGCCACTGTGCGTAAGGATTCAGTACACATGCCTAATACTCTTCAGTTGATTGGATTCTTATTATTTTGGCATAAGATAATTTATGAGTTATTTACTTTTAATTTGAAAATTATTCTTATATTAATATCATAACATTCAAGTCACTCTGTCATTAGCTCTTATTCTTTACATATCTGCGTTCACTTCGTTCACTTGATTTATGTAAAGAATACTCACTAATTCCATCGCTCCTTTCATGTTATGGGATATAAAAACAAAGCTAGTTATCTCATACATTAAATACATATATGAATCCTTTTGAATGAAATATCATACATATATGTAATATTCCATTATCACGGAATAATCAAATTAATGCCAATTATTTGGAATATTGGTAAATTTTTGATAAATTAGCAAATAATTTATTATTAAACATAATACGTATGAATGAGTTAGTAGGTTTCGGAGAAGCAATAGAAGCTTTAAAAGAAGGAAAAAGAGTAGCTAGACAAGGATGGAATGGTAAAGGATTATTTATCTTTATGCAAGTATCATCAGATATTCCATCAACTATTGTGCCAAAGATGCAATCATTACCACAATCAGTTAAAGATGAATTTATTAGAAGACAAGATGAAGATTTAATACCTGAAGTTTTTGTTTCTGAAAATGGCTCAACAACTAAAAGACAAGACTTTATTTATTATAGAAATCAATTAGCTATGGTTTATCCTGATAATAAAATTTATGGATGGGTAGCTAGTCCAAGTGATGTTTTGATGGAAGACTGGGTAATACTAGACTAATGACTTATAAAGATTTCCTAGTAGAGAAGGGTTTTATATATTCGGAGAAGAATGATGAGTGGAGAAAGCCATTAGGATTCGGAATGAACATGTCATGCGTAAGACTGCTAGGAACATTATTTGAGATTAAGAAAGGGAAGAAAGTCTTATTCTCCCATTTTATAGATAATCTTGAGCATTTTAAACAAGTAATAAATAAATCAATAGATTATGGAAGTGCCTAAAGAATCAAAAGAATCATTATTCAAGAGAATATGTGAGCCTTTATTGCCATTGAATGAATACATTCCAGAATCAAATCAATATGTAGATTCATCTACATCAATACATGAGGTGTTATCTAAGAAGATACAGAATCAATATGATTTGATCCTATCAATGAAAACTCAAATAGAATCTTTAACTAGAATTATTAATGTAATTACATTGCTAAATTTAAAATGTGATAAAAGAAAATTAACAACATAATGGAAGATGAAAAATCAACAAACGATGAAATAAGTGCAGCAATTAAAAGATTAAACTCTGGAGCAGATTATATCTATGGAGTAGATCTTTATAAGGATGAAGTATTTCAGAATGAAAACATAAGAAAACATGTAATAAGTGATCAGCCAGATTCAGTTAGAGGTATGGGAGCTAATTTAATGGGATTAGGTAGTCTTAGTAATGGTACAGGGAATTTACAATTTGTTCCTCAAGATGAATCAATGTTTTATTCTCCAAAACCTACGATAGAGAGTCTTAATTCTGAATTAAAACTAATTGAAGAAAGAATTGAATCAATTAAGAAAGCTATGATATATCTAGCTGGTGAACAAAAAACAAAGAGAAGAAAACTAATAAAAGATAACGAATAGCTATAACATAAATTAGGTTTTCATCTAATAATAATGTATCTTAGCTGATTAATTAATAAATCATAATTATGAAGTATTTAAAAAACATTTTAGCTTTTATTATCAACTTTACAACTGGCTTAGGATTCTATGGAATAGGATTACTTGCAGTAGCTTTTGGATTAAAGTTTATTGGATTTAACTCTTTAGCTTTTGGATTCGCTGGTGCATTCGTGTACAAGAATTGGGAAGCTATTGTTCCTTATTTATTAAAAGTATTTAAATGGTTAAAAACCAAAGTATTAAGTTGGGTTAAAAAATAGAACTAATTAATGAAATGTGAAAAATCCCTGCAGAAATGTTGGGATTTTTTTTGTTACCTAAAACATTATCACTACATTAGTCAAAAATTTATATATTATGATATTATTTATTAAGATTATTGTTATACTTGGATTGATTGCTTTTCCTATAATAAAAGGCTATTTCAAAGGCGTGGTTGAGTTCTTTTGGCTAAAAGGTTTCGTTATTGGTGCAAATTTTGATTCAATATATGTGGGTGCTAAAATCAATGATAAAGAAAGAATATTTAAAACATATTCATTTCAATTTCACATTATACTTATAACATTAATTATGTCATTCTCAATAGAGAAGAAAAATATAGAATTAGATTAATAATGGGCGACTCAATAAGTAAATGGGATCAAATAAAAGACTTAATCATAAATGGAGATGGAAGTCTCCCTGATGCAAGAAAATTAAATAAACTTATAAATGAACACGAATCTGAAAAGAAAACAGCCAAACCCAAATTATTCTCCAGAAGAAGTAAAGGATTTATTTCCCAAAGAAGCATTAACAAATTGGATGAGCACAATGCCGATGATTAAAGATCCATCAAGAATATTCACATTAAAAGAAACTAAGTATGATATTACAGAGAAAGAAACCAAAAAATGTGATAAAAGAAGTCTTAAAAGGAACTCCAGGGTTATTCGAGCAAATAAAGTTAGGGAAGGCAGTAAGTTACGGATCATTAAAAAAGAAAGATTTAGAAAATTTATTCAACGATTTATCTAAACAAAAAACACCAACAGAGAGTTATAGATTTGATATCATGGATTTGAGTATAGGAACACCACTGACTCCAGATGAATGTTACTACGGAAAGAAAATAAGTAAAAGAAAAATAAAATGGCAAGGAGAGATATAAGAACATTTAATATAAATTCAGATGATCCTATTAAGATAAAAGAGATTCTGATAAATGATTTCGGAAGTTTTCTAAAAGAATGTTCAGCAGATAGAGCTACTCATCATATAAGTTATAGAGAACTTGGTAATGCTAGATTTGAAAAAGAATATGGATATACAATAATTGATTTCTGCAAAGAAACTTTTTATAAGCCACAACCTAAGATTAGTAGGAGAAAACTTAACATATCAAAACATGATGATATCTAAATTAGGATTTTAGGATTATTTGATATATATTTGCACTTATAGTTATTACAGTGTTTTAACTGATATAAAATCTGCAGCTAATTAATCCACACATATTAATAGAGTACAGATGATCAGGGAGGTTTAAGTAATAATTTGATTAACACAGGAAACCTTTTACATAATACGCTTAAGATTGGATTGGATATGGAATAAGTAATTCCTCCTGAATTAACAGATGTTATCAATCCTTGCTAGAAATTCACTGTCTTAAGGAAGATGTAAAGAAAACTGTTCCTAAGCATCCATTAACACTGGAAAGCTAAAGGACTTTGTGTATTTATTCTTAATCGTAATAAAGTTGTTTAATAAATATTTGTATCTAAATGCCTACTATAAAATAATAGTAGGCATTTTTTTTGAAATAATTTGGTAGTAATGATTTTTTGAATTACATTTGGATCAAACAAATTAATCAAATGAGTGAAGAACTTAATACGAAAGACAATTTAGAAGAGATTAAGAAGTCTCTTGAGGATAAAAATCTAGATCCAGGTCAAATAGCTAGAAGTTTAAGAATAGCACCTTCTAAAAGGAAGATACTTCAATTACCTAAAGACTTATTATTAAAACACAATGCTTTAATATTCCATAAAGGAAGTACATTATCATCAACACAACGAAAAATGATTATGGAAAGAGTTGCTTATGGAATTAATAAAGGAACTATAACAACTCAAGAAGTTGCAGATGAGATTAATAAACTTAATGCTCTTATTCAAGGTGAGCTAGTAAAACAAGTTAAAAATGATAGTAGCGTTAACATCGAAGATTAATTTTCAAGAAAAACTTAAAGGAATACTAGATACAGCTAAACTGAAAGAACAAACAGCTATTGTCATTATGACTGACAGGAGTTGGCACATGGAAATTTTTGATTTCATGTTAAAACATCCGAAAGTAGGTAGAATAAAACAAGGTGGATCTACATACTTTATAATTAAAGAAATGAGAATTGAATTAAAACCAATAGATTTCTATATATGATAGAATTACATTACAGTCCTATTACTGGACTAGTATGGTACAGTATAACTGCTCCATCCTACCAAAGATATAGTAAAAAAAGAAAGAGAAATCATGTTATTACCAAGTAGAAAACAAGCTAGTGAAATAGCTGATGGATATAAGAACTTAATTAAAAGTAAATTAGGTTTATCTTCTGATAAAGATCAAA
>CAJYBF010000119.1 GCA_913064935.1 uncultured Mollicutes bacterium | reverse complement strand
AAGATTAACTTTGGGGTATTTAGCACTAGAGAACATGGACGAAACCAAGAACAATTTGGATGTGCAAGAAAGAACAACTATTCAAGGAAAGTATTTTTCTAGAGTTGGTGAATGGGCAGAGCAAAATGGTATTTATCTTAAGGCACTTTCTAGTGAAAAGTTTCAGTTGCTTATGGACTACTCACAACTCAAATCAATTATAGATGATGATTTTACTATTCTTTCTGAGATTAGACGAATTTCAAACGAGAGTCATCTTCAAATTACAGGAAGTTTAGGGATTGCATGTTGGGATGAGAATTATGTTGAACTAGGAGACAGAGTTAATGACGCTTTAGATAATGCTTTTGATAGAGGTGGAGACCAAGCAGTTGTTAATATTCAAGGTCAGCCAATTCAATATTTTGGAGGAGTATCCGAAACAGTTGAAAAAAGATCGAGAGTTAAAGCGAGAATGATATCTGGACAATTACTTGAACTTATAAACCAAAGTAAGAATGTTTTAGTAATGTCACATGCTCAACCAGATCATGATGCGTTAGGTGCCATGGTAGGGATAATGAAATTAGCGGAGTACTGCTATAAAGATGTCAGGATAGTAGTAGATAAAGAAACCATGGATATTTCTGTTCGTCAACTTATGATAGAATTGCTAGAAGAAAATGATGAGTTAAGTAATATCTTTGTTTATAAAGATCAAGTAAAACAATTTATGTCAGATGATACTTTAATAGTTATTGTAGACACAAATAATCCAGGAATATTGTATTCTCCTGATTTGTTAAAGAATAACTGTAAAAGAGTTATTATTGATCATCACAGACGTGGTAAAGAGATGGTTGATAAAACCGAGTTACTTTACATAGAACCATATGCATCAAGTAGTGTAGAATTAATTGTTGAATTAATGCAGTTCTATGAATCGGAGTTGAATATAACTTCTACCGAAGCAACGCTTATGTACATAGGGATTATAGTAGATACAAATAATTTCTCATATAGGACTGGGTCTAGAACTTTTGATGCTGCTTCATTCTTAAGATTGTATGGAGCTAACTTAACTAAAGTACAAATGTATTTGAGAGAAAATTATGAAGATTATATGACTCAAAGCAGATTGCTTTCTTCTGCTGAACTTTATTTAGATAGATTCAGCTTAGTAATTGCTGATGAGGAATTGTCGAGAGTAGCTCTCGCTAAACTTAGTGATAGACTCTTGATGATAGATAATGTAGATGCAGCCTTTGTAGTTGGAAAGTTATCAGATAATATAGTTGGGATTACGGCTAGAAGTTTTGGGGATATAAACGTTCAAGTACTAATGGAAAGATTTAATGGGGGTGGGCATTTACATAATGCAGCAGCTCAAGTAGAAATGGATATTGATGAATGTTATGAAAAGTTGAAAGGTCTCTTACAAGAAATAAGAGAAGGTGGTTAAGATGGAAGTAATATTGGTAGTTGATGTTAAGGGTAAAGGGAAAAAAGGTGAAGTGATTAATGTAGCTAGTGGTTACGCAACTTTTCTCTTCAAAAATAAGCAGGCAATAAAGGCTAATGAGGAAAACGTGAATTTACTTAAAGAAGAGAAGCAGTTAGCTATAAACACGGAAGAAAAAAAAATTAAGGAAATGAACATCTTAAAAGATTTCATAGAATCAAATCCAATTTCAATTAAAGTTAAAACTGGAAAAGAAGGTAAAGTGTTTGGAACTGTAAGCACTAAACAAGTAGTTGATGCATATCAAAAAAAGTTTGATAAAAAAATTGATAAGAAGAAATTTAAGTTTGACGAAATTATAAATGCACTAGGAACTTATGATTTGAAGCTTGAGTTGCATAAGCAAGTTCACGCTACACTAAAAGTAAGAGAAGAGGAATAAGTTATGAAGAAGATGCCGTTTAATTTGAAAGCTGAAAAGGGTGACTTAGGGGCTGTTTTGATTGACCAAAATACAATTAGAAGAGTTAGTCAAAGATTGGAAAAAGTAGATTTCTATAAGGCTTCGCATCAGCATATATTCGATGCGATGGTTTATCTTATTGATAATGGATCCGATATTGACTATACAACTATTTTGGAGATATTAACTAAGAGAAAGTTAGATCGTGAAGTGGGAGGAATTGATTACTTAGTTGAACTAAGTAATATTTTACCTACTTCTGAAAATGTAGATAGTTATATTGACATTGTGAAAAACAAATCACTTGATAGACAAATCATTACAATGGCTACTAATATTGCTGAAGCATCTTATAGCCAAGATATGTCTACAGAAGACTTAATCGAAATGACTGAGGAAACTGTATTCGAAGTAACTAAAAAGAGAAAATCAGCTGACTTTAGAAAGATTTCAAATGTAGTAAAAAATGTTATCGAGGATATAGAGAAACATAAAAACGCAGATGGAGACTTAACGGGTCACTCAAGTGGTTTCGCTGATTTCGATAAAGCAACATTGGGACTTCAAGGTGGAGAACTATTAATTTTAGCTGCGCGACCTGCACTTGGAAAGAGTGCATTTGCAATCAATATTGCATATAATGTCGCGAAGCAAGGTAAGAATGTTGCATTTTTCTCTTTAGAGATGAGTGCAGAACAAATTGTTACAAGGTTACTAAGTAGTGTTTCAGCTATTAACAGTATGAAAATCAGAAGTGGTTCCCTAAACTCTAAGGAATGGCAGCAAATCGAATTCGCTGGGCAAATGCTTAGTAAGTTGAATATGTATTTTGATGATCAATCTGGATCGACAATTACCGAAGTATATACAAAAAGTCGTCAGTTAGCTCAAGACGATAAGTTGGACTTTGTGGTAGTAGATTATTTACAACTACTGACGGGGTCAGGTAATTATGGTGGAAATAGAGTTGTTGAAGTATCAGAGATTTCAAGAAAACTTAAAAATTTAGCTCGTGATATGAATGTTCCTGTTTTAGCATTATCGCAGTTATCTCGTGGTGTTGAAAGCAGACAAGACAAACGCCCTAATATGGCCGATTTACGTGAATCGGGATCAATAGAGCAAGATGCAGATATAGTAATGTTTATGTATAGAGATGATTACTACGATGAAAATTCTCCGGAAAAAGGAATCGTAGAAATTGATATTAAGAAAAACCGTTCTGGTAGTGTTCATAAATTTGAGGTTCTTTTTGCAAAAGAAATTGGTTTGTTTAAGAACATCAGTAATAAGCCTGGTACGAACCAGGGGAAAGTTCGAAGCGATTTTGATTTTGGTGAATAAATGAAAAAGAATGATTTAACCACAGGAAGTATTTTAAAAAAAATACTGTTAGTAGCGATTCCAGCTGTACTAACATCTTTAGTACAAATGACATATAACTTAACTGATATGTTCTGGATATCTAGAGTTACAAATATAGGGATTGACAATACAAAAGCATTAGCCGCAGTTGGTACTGCGGGATACTATATGTGGTTTGGTTTTGGAATAATTCTTTTAGTTAAGATTGGACTAGACGCTTTTGTTCCACAGTGTGTAGGACGAAATGATGAAAAAACTCTTAATGAGTATGTTGTGACTGGAATTGTTTTTACTGTCATAATAGCATTTATTTATAGTATGATAGGTTTTATTTTCAAAGAGAATATTATCGGTATTTTTAATTTAAAAGATCCAACAGTTGTGAAATATGCTGTAAATTACTTATCAATTATTTCATTGTTTGTATATTTTCACTTTTTGAATCCGGTATTTACATCGGTATTTAATGGATTAGGTAAAACTGTTATTCCTTTTCTGATAAATTCTGTAGGGATTGTGTTAAACATAGTTATTGATCCGTTGTTCATTATAAATTTCAAAATGGGAGTTACAGGGGCAGCAGTTGCGACTATTATATCGCAAGGTATAGTAACACTTATATTTATCGCTTTATTTGTCTCTAAGAAACGCCCTATCAAATTAGATTTTATGAAAGTTAAGATAAAAAGAATTAAGGAAATTCTTAAGACCAGTTTACCTATTTCCTTTCAAAGTATTATATTTACATCGATTGCTCTTTATATAGCTGTAATAATTGCTTCATTTGGTACCGAGGCTCTAGCTACTCAAAGAGTTGGTTCTCAGATAGAGTCGTTAGCGTGGATGGTTGCAGGTGGATTTAGCGTCGCTTTAGCATCGTTCGTTGGGCAAAATTTAGGAGCGCTGAAATATGAACGAATAAGAGAAGGATACTTTAAGGCCCTTACACCAATAATATTGTATGGTCTCATAGTAAGTTCGATTTTATTCTTTGGATCAGCTGGATTGTTTAAAATATTTAATCCAAGTGCTGAAGTCTTAAGACTTGGATCAGATTATCTTAAAATATTAAGTTTATCGCAAGTATTTATGGTTATTGAAATCGCAACACAAGGGGCTTTTAATGGGGCTGGTAAAAATATGCCACCTGCCATTATAGGAGTAGTGTTTAATGCGTTAAGAATTCCAGGAGCTATTTTCCTAGCAAGTGTTTATGGGATTAATGGTGTGGGGTGGGCTATTACCCTTTTCTCAATTCTTACAGGTAATATATTGTTAATGTGGTGGCTTGGGGTCATGAATTACGAGAGTTAAATAAAAGTGAACACGGGTGAAGTTAAGGCTTAAGTTTTACGGATGATATTTTGGTTGAGATGGGGTCTGTTAATTAACTTTCATGG
>CAJYBF010000118.1 GCA_913064935.1 uncultured Mollicutes bacterium | reverse complement strand
CAGGCAGCAATAAAAGCTGCTAACGAAGAAGTCTGGACACTACCTCGCCCTGCACGCCATCACCATATCATCAAGGCTATGTATGATGTGCTAGGTAAAACACAGGGCGAAAGAAGTAAAGATGGTAAAGAGATTCAGGGCTTTATAACTTATGGTAATCGCTTTGTTGATCGTGAGCAAGCAGCCGAGATTGTGATTATGACCAATCAGCCTAGAAGAGATAAACCTTTGGGGCAAGGCAAGAAGATTAGCACTCAGTTATTTAGCGAAGATTTGTGGTGATAGGAGATTAAGATAACACCAGAAGAGATGGCATTTTGGAAAGATATAGCGGAGATAGCCGGCTATGTTATCGTTACCGGAATAGTATGGTGGGGCATCATTAAGTACTAGATAAATTGGTATGGGGCGTTATATTGCGCCTATACGATATTTCGGGGGTGAATTATATGGACGTTAATGAACTTAAAGCTGAAGAACATGATGCTGTTCAATGTACTATTCAAAGTTGGGTCGATTCATCTATATCTAAAACTGTAAATGCTCCAAAAGGAACAACAGTATCTGATGTAGAGAAATTGTATAACCGACTTTATAAAGGTGGAGCAAAAGGTGGTACTGTTTATGTTGACGGTAGTAGAGACGCACAAGTTTTATCTCTTACACCACTAGATAATCCAAAACAGATTGACATGATTGATGACTTTGGAGTCGAAGTTGATTCGGTTAGATCTGTAAAAGAAGATAACTCACCAGTTTCAAAACCACTGAGACAAGATAGACAAGACCGTGATATCGGAGCAGAAGTTGGAGATATATGTCCAATTTGTAACGAGGGTACAGTAATGGATATTGGTGGATGTAATACTTGCAATAACTGTAACGCACAATTAAAGTGTGGATTATAAAATATCAAGCATAATTTCTTATGAGATTATGCTTTTTTTATTTTAAATATTTATTACTATATTGAATTAGACTTGTTATACTATGGTAGGTGATTAATTATGTTTTTACCACTAACAAAACAGGAAATGATAAATAGAGAATGGGATAACCCAGACTTTATATTAATAACAGGAGATGCTTACGTAGATCATCCTTCTTTTGGAGCGGCTATAATATCTAGAATGCTTGAAAGCAACGGATATAAAGTTTGTATTTTAGCACAACCAGATTATAAAAATGTAAACGAATTTAAAAAGTTCGGCAAGCCAAGGTTGGGATTCTTAATAACGTCTGGTGTAGTTGAATCAATGGTTAACAATTACACAGTTAACAAAAAGAAAAGAAGATCAGATGTATATTCTCCGAACAATATCAACGATCAAAGACCAGATAGAGCTGTAATAGTTTATTCGAATTTGGCAAGGCAAGCATACAAAGATGTTCCAATAATCTTAGGTGGAATTGAAGCAAGTCTAAGACGCCTTGCACATTATGATTATTGGCAGGACAAAATGAGAAGATCTATTCTTCTAGACTCTAAAGCAGATTTAATTGTTTATGGAATGGGTGAAAGAACCATTATTGATATTGCTGACACTTTAAATAATGGTGTTAGTATTACTGACATCACCTTCTTAGAGGGGACTGTCTTTAAAACAAAAGATGTTTCTTACTTAGAACACATTCTTCTTCCTTCTTATAATGATTTATTAGAAGATAAACTAAATTACGCAAAAAGTTTTAAAATTCAATCCCAAAACACCGATGCAATCAATGGAACTATTTTAGTCGAATCTTATGGGGATTGGTTTGTAGTACAAAACACACCAACAATCCCACTAAATTCTTATGAACTAGATGAAGTTTATGGGCTTGAATACGAAAGAGATTACCATCCTATATATGAGGAATCAGGTGGGATAAAAGCAATTCAAGAAGTCAAACACAGCATCATTGCTAACAGAGGATGTTCAGGTGGCTGTAACTTCTGTGCATTAACCTATCATCAAGGAAGGACCGTTTCCGCTAGAACAAAGGAATCTATATTAGAGGAAGCCAAGATTATCATTAAATGTTCAGACTTTAAAGGTTATATCAACGATGTTGGAGGACCAACAGCAAACTTCTTCGAAAGCATGTGCGACAAGCAAACTAAATACGGAACTTGCAAAGATAAACAATGTCTAGCTCCATGCAATCAACTGAAAGTTACTCATAAAAAATACTTATCAATCTTAAGGTCGATTAGAAATCTTCCAGACGTAAAAAAAGTTTTCGTTCGCTCTGGAATAAGATATGATTATTTATTATTAGACAAAGATAAATCCTTCTTCAAGGAATTAGTTAAATATCATGTATCAGGTCAACTAAGAGTTGCTCCTGAGCACATTAGTTCTGAAGTTTTAAAAGTGATGGGTAAACCACAAAAAGAAGTTTATGAAAAATTTGTACATCAATTCGATGTATATAATAAACAATATAATATGAATCAGTTCATAGTTCCTTATTTAATGAGTTCTCATCCTGGAAGTGATTTGAATAGTGCTATTGAACTTGCAGAGTATTTACACAAAACCAATCAACACCCTGAGCAAGTTCAAGATTTTTATCCAACACCAAGTACAATGAGCACAGTGATGTTTTATACAGGAGTAAATCCAATAACGATGAAACCTGTTCATATACCCAAAACAGATAAAGAAAAAAAAATGCAACGAACTCTGCTTCAATATAGAGATCCTAAAAACAAGTCATTAGTAAAAGATGCGTTAATTCTAGCAAACCGAAATGACTTAATCGGATATGAGAAGCACTGTCTAATTAGATCTTAGGAGGAAAGATAATGAACAATAAATTAAAGTTATCATTCTTAATTATTTCCATAATATTCATAGTCCTATATTTAAGTCAAATAGGAATGATATTGCTTGGATACTTCAATGTTGACACAAGAATGTTTAATCTATATATGAATATAGTAGGTCGTTATACATTAATTGGATTTTTCTTCTTCTTAGTTATTGAAGCGTATTTTATGAAGACAAAGAGGGAAATGTTCTATTCAATAGTTTTTTTAATCTTTGTCGGTCTGATACTTCTATATCCACCTTTTGTAACATTACCTATTTTCTTCTTAATCGTTTATTCTTACTATAGATCAATTGGAAGTAATTTAGATATTCCATTATCATTTGTCACAGTTGGTTACTTTTGTAATATGTATCTACCTTATCCGATTGGGTTACTCGGTATCGTGCTAGTTATAATGGGATGGCTAAAGTATTTTACGGTTATAAAAGGAAGTTTTAATAAAAACAAGACTACCATTTGGTAGTCTTGTTTTCTTCTTTAAATTTAATTATGTCTGAATACTCTACAGCTGTAGGTATATCGTTTTCTACGTAAGTATCGAAGAAATCATCAACGAACACTTTCTTATGCATCACATAAGACACCACATTAACTACTATCAATAAGACCACCATCACCAATGTGATAGTAATATCAATTCTAAATAACTTTAGTTTCTCTTGAGGTCTATCTAACCATTTGTAAAGGCCTATAGCGAAAGGAGTAAATACAATGTATTTCCCGATAATATCTCTTACGAATATTCTCACTGGAGTTAGCCACCCATTTGTAGGAGTTACTTTCAAATCAAGAAACTTCTTACCAATTGATCCTTTTAGGAAATAATTAATAACCCCAAACTCAATAAACAACAAAAGAAGTGCTGCTGGAAATACTATTATTATTTCTAAAAATAAATTACTTGGACTAAATAAATTTATACAAACTACGTATGATAAAACAATAAGTCCAATAAATATTGTTAAATCAATAAAATACGATCCAATTCTTCTATATACCATTCTCATCACCCTTTAAGATAATCTCATATTCTTCTAACAATCTAATTATATCACTAACTGTTGTAATTTCATTTAATTTTCTCTTAATTGTCGAAGCATATCTAAGTCCCTTCAAATACCACGCGATGTGCGAACGCATTTCAAGACAAGCGATCTTCTCTTCTTTGATTTCAACTAGTCTATGAAGATGTTTCATAATAATTTCTTTTCTAACGTTAAATGGAACAAACTCACTAACCTCTTTACCATCCAAGGCATCTACAACTTCTTTAACTAACCAAGGGTTACCTAGTGTTCCTCGTCCAATCATAACTGCATCAACACCAGTTTCCTCAATCATTCTTAAAGCGTCACTTCCACTTTTAACATCACCGTTTCCTATGACTGGAATGCTAACTGCTTCTTTTACTTGTCTAATAATATCCCAATCGGCTGTTCCAGAATACATTTCAGAACGTGTTCTGCCATGTATTGCTATCGCCTTAGCTCCAGCTCTTTCAATGTTCTTTGCAATCTCAACGGCATAGATGTGATCTTTATCCCAACCAGATCTGATCTTAACAGTTACTGGTTTTTTTACGTTCTCAACCACAGCTTTGACTATTTCATATATTTTATCAGGTTCCAAAAGCAATTTCGCTCCTGCATCTGACTTAGTAACTTTATTAACTGGACAGCCCATATTGATGTCAATAATATCTGCGTTAGAATTTGAGTCGATTATTTTAGCACCTTCAACTATTGATTCTAAGTCGCCACCAAAAACCTGCATACTTATAGGATGTTCGAACTCACTTACATTCAACATCTTAATTGTTTTTTTATTTCCATATTGCAATGCTTTATCTGAGACCATTTCAGC
>CAJYBF010000117.1 GCA_913064935.1 uncultured Mollicutes bacterium | reverse complement strand
TAGATAATCTGATGTTTCATTAAAGCCGTAGGTAATAGTTTTGTGTTCGATTTGGTTTACTAACTCCTCAAAATACTTGTCGTCTTTATTTACTACCGCAATCCCATTTTGTTTTAATTGTTTAAAAAGCAAAGCCTTAGTGTTAAGGTATTCGTTCATATCTTTATGACTGTTGAGATGCTCATGAGATAAGTTAGTAAATATGCAAACATCAAAGCCTAATCCCAAAATACGGTTGTTAAGTATTCCTTCGCTTGATACTTCTAATACTGTAGTATCCATATTGCTATTTTTAAATATATCCATATACTCGTATATAACTTCAAGAGTAGGAGTTGTTAAATCAGTTTCAATCTGATTTTTTTTATACCTTATACCAGTAGTCCCAATTATCCCTGATTTATCATCTAACAAATGGTGGATGATAGAAGAAGTGGTAGTTTTACCATCTGTTCCTGTTATTCCAATTAGATTTGGTAATCGATTGTGTAGTGCCTTAAGCATGTAACGTTTGGTAGAAACTGGGTCATGGACATAGGAAGGAACTTTTAGGTTGTGAGTGTTCGCACTAACAACTCCTCTTGCTCCATTATTAATTGCGGCATCAATGTACTTGTCATTCATAGATATGAATAGTGATCCCGGAATGACTTTCTCGCTATTTTGAGTTACATGTGTGAAATTCTTCCTTATCATGTCAAGCATAAAAAAATACCTCCTAAATAGAAATTCTATTAGTAGATATTTTTCACTTTATTAATTTATTTATACATTCTGAACTACATATATGTTCTTGTTGTTAGGTTTGTAAACGCAAATAATGTAATTGGTAACTTTTTCAACTATTGCATATTTATATAACTCATCAATAGTATACTCATTATTTGTCATGGAGAAACTTCTTAATATATTGTTTCTTTCACTCTTAGATATAGGCTCCCACCATTTCTTTGGTTTGCAGTTGTGATAATTCAAATAGTCATATATTAGAAGTTCCTTGATTTTAGGATCAAATCTATCATTTGTAAACTCTAATATTCTAGTAAATAAATCTCCAAGCTGATAATCAAACCATGAGTACTTAGACTCATAGTACTTTCCGAAATTTAAGAAAAATTCAAATGGATCTTTTATGATATATTCCATAGATTTATTCATAAAACCTTTATTCCAATATCTTTCTAGCACTTCTTCAACGGTTTTAATGCTTTTTATATCCTCTGACGATAAGTGGTTATTTCTGATAATTTCGTATGGGGATGTCTTTTGGTACTCATAATTATGCTTATTCGCTTCTTTTCTAATTTTAGTTCCAGGAAGCATTTTTAAGAATCCTAATTGAAGTTCTTTTGATTTCAAATTAAAAGTTTGATTGAAGGTGTTTTTGAATGATTCTAAATTTTCATATGGCAGCCCAGCTATTAAATCTAAGTGTAAATCGACGATTCCATTTTTTTGAATAGTCTTAATAATTTCAAACAGTTTTTCAGTGTTTTGAATTCTATCCACTTCTTGATTTGTTTTTAGGTTCGTCGATTGGATACCGATTTCAAATCTAAACAGGCCTTTTGGAGCTGTATGGACTAAATCTAGTAATTCATCTTTTAGGATGTCCCCAGTAATCTCAAACTGGAACACATTACCAGGCTTGTGATTCTCAATTATAAAGTTAATTATTTCCTTTGAATGCTTGGTATTGAGATTAAATGTTCTATCTAGAAATTTGAAAATTTTTGCATTTTTATTTATTAAGTCTAGGATATTCTCTTTGACTTTTTTAAGTTCAAAGTAACGAACTGATAGTTCCAAAGATGCTAAACAATATGAACACTTGAATGGACACCCTCTAGAAGTTTCAATATATTGTATTTGAGCTTTATCAAAATCGATATGATTAGCATACTTTATAGTGTCAATGTTCATCTCAACGATAGGGTTGGAAATTACATTTGAATCTTTAAATGATAATCATTCCACCTTTGAATAGTCAGTAGAGTTATCTAAACAAGACATAAGTTTGTTGAAAGATTCCTCACCTTCACCTTTTATAATGAAGTCTACTCCGTACTCGAAGTAGTGATTTGAGTCATAACTTACTTCAGGTCCACCTAATATAATTGTTTTATTTTTGATTTTGGGTAAAATATATTTAATCATTTCTACATTCCATATATATACGCTAATACCAATAACCTTGATAGGATTCTCATTGATAAATTTAATGATTTCCTCAGGGTTATCCTTTATTGTAAATTCCTTAAGGAAGATCTCGTGAGGGCTATTTTGCTTTAGTAATCTTATTGCTAGATTCGGATGGATAAATTTTGAATTAATACCTATTAACAGGGTTTCCATATTATCTCACGCTCCTTCAAATCTAGTTTAACATAATGGGTTAAAAATTGTTTTAACTATATTGTCATAAAATGTTGAAATGAATCGATGCTTATGTTAATGTTAGGTGGAAACGTAACATATATTACGTACACTAACTAATTTACTTACTAGGACCAGAATATGGGGAGGCTATTATGATTTTACAATCACTAAACTTTAAAGGACCTTCTAAAGAAACTAATATAGTAACTAATCTACTAATTTCATTAAGAAAAAAGAAAACGCTTTCTAAAAAAGAATTCTTATTTATACTTGATAATATTACTCAAAAGGAGTATAAAGACCTTATAGAATTAGCAATAGATGTTAGAAGCCGACACTTTGGTAATAGCGTCTATATGAGAGCTTTAATTGAAATCTCTAATTATTGTTCTAAAAGTTGTAATTACTGCGGAATAAGAAGCCACAATCAATTCGTTGAAAGATATCGACTTGATAAAGATACTATTCTAGAATGTGCTAAACAAGGATATGAACTTGGGTATAGAACTTTTGTACTTCAAGCAGGAGAAGATGCATATTTCACTGATAAAAGAATGATTGATATCATCTCAAGTATAAAAGCTGAATATCCTGATGCAGCTATTACTATATCGATAGGGGAACGCTCTAAGGAAAGTTATCAAAAGATGTATGAAGCTGGAGCTGATAGATATCTTTTAAGACATGAAGCGGCATCTAAGAAGTTATATGAACGTTTGCATCCTGAATCGATGAGCTACGATAATAGAATTAATTGTTTATCTTACCTTAGAGAGATAGGGTATCAAGTTGGAGCTGGGATCATGGTAGGCTCCCCAACACAAACTAATGAAGATTTAGTAGAAGATTTATTATTTCTTAAGGACTTGAATCCTGAGATGTGTGGTATAGGCCCATATCTTTGTCACTCTGATACTCCTTTAAAGGGGAGCCGAAGTGGAACTTTAGATGAAACGCTAGTAATGGTTGCATTAACAAGATTGATTTTACCCGATTGCTTATTACCTGCAACGACTGCACTTGGCACATTGAGTCCTACTGGTAGGGAAGAAGCATTAAGGGCTGGAGCTAATGTTATTATGCCTAATATTTCTCCAACTGAACACAGCATCAAATATGAAATTTATCCAGACAAACTGAGTACCGGAGATGAAGCAGCATCTTCTAAAGATAATATAGAAAATAAGATTAGTAACGCAGGGTTCAAAGTTGATATGGGTATTGGTCATCACAGAAAATTTGGAGGACGATAGTATGAAATGGTTAGACAAAGATTATATTGAGGGAATACTAATCGAAGGAGAAAATCCTTCGGATGAACAAATCGAAGAAATACTAAGAAAAGCATACAAAAGAGAGAAAATATCTCACTTAGAAACAGCTCGATTATTGAATGCAACAAATCCAGCACACATAAGTAGAATTTATGAAATTGCTGGTAAGATCAAAGATGAGATTTATGGAAAAAGAGTCTTTACTTTTGCTCCAATTTATGTATCGAATCACTGTGTAAACAATTGTAAGTATTGTGGTTATAAAAGAGACAATAAATTTGCTAGAAAAAAACTGACAATAGATCAAGTTAAACAAGAAGCATTGGCTCTTGAAAGACTTGGACATAAACGTTTAGCGTTTGAGTCGGGTGAGGATCCAGTAAATCTTCCTATAGATTATTATATTGATTGCTTAAAAGCGATTTATGAGTCAAGTGATATTAGAAGAATTAATGTAAACATTGCGGCTACAACAGTCGAAGACTATAAGAAACTATTAGATGTTGGTATTGGAACTTATATTTTATTCCAAGAGACATATCACCAACCGACATTTGAAATAATGCATCCGAAATCACTTAAAGGAAACTATGACTATCATTTATCTGCTTTTAATAGAGCCCAAGAATCAGGAATTGATGATGTTGGAGGTGGAGTACTATTTGGATTATATGATTATAGATTTGAGGTTCTTGGATTATTAATTCATAATGAACATTTAGAAAATGAATATGAAGTTGGTTTTCATACGATATCAGTTCCGAGGCTTAAAAAAGCTGAAGGAATGGATTTAGATGAATTTCCACACATGGTAGATGATGAGCAATTTAAACATATAGTTTCTATTATTAGATTAATTGTTCCTTTCACTGGAATCATTCTTTCTACAAGAGAGACTCGAGAAATGCGAGAGGAATTACTTAATCAAGGGATTTCTCAAATCAGTGCCGGATCAAACACTGAAGTTGGTGGATATAAAGAGGATGAAATAGCTGAAGAACAAGGGTTAGCAAAAGAGGTTCCTCAATTTGAGTTATCTTATGAAAGAAC
>CAJYBF010000116.1 GCA_913064935.1 uncultured Mollicutes bacterium | reverse complement strand
AAATAAATGAAAATCGGGAAGTTAATCCCGAATTAACCATCAATATTTGGCATCTAATTATCTACAATTACTTCATTATCTTGTGGAGTAAGTGGAATAGAGTTCCCTCCTTGGTAATAATATCTTGGGATATCTCCACTTATGATTTCAATAAGTAATGGTAACTCAGTTGCGACTACTAATTCTTTTTTTTGAAAAGGTATGATGGTTTGAAAACGCACTTCAGTTAACAACACTACTTCAAGTAATGTGTTGTTAATCCCGAATTCTGTTAACCTTGATTTAATATCCACTTTTACACTACTCATAGGTCTGATGTGGATGTTAAACTGCGGTCCAAACATAGTTGCTAATGTGTCACTAAAAACCAGTCCTAAAGGAAGTTTCAAATTAAAATCCTCAATTTTCTCAATTTCCTTTGAGACTTTTCTCATCACGTTTCCCATAATCATATTCGTCTGTTTAGTATTCACTACTATATTTTCGGTTCCATCAATTGTATCAACGAATATCAGCGTAGTTGGATCTAAGTCATTTACTACATCCTCTCTTATAGCTTGTTCTATTAAAGAGGTCGTATAAATATAAGCCTTGTTTTGAACATATGATTCAACACTGTTTCCAAAATATCCATCTACTATCTTAATTATTAATATGCAGACTAAAACAATGACAAAGATGAATATTTTACGAAATGAGAAGTAGTGCATCTTTCACTAGCATTTTCTCATAAATTCCTAGTTCCCTAGCTGCATCTGTTATATCAAATAGTTCACCATTAAGTAAGTCTTCAATGCTCTTAACTCCCATAGCTCTTCCTGTGATTACTTTTCTTGGTTTAAGATGTGGTTTATTAAACACAGGTACATCTAAAGCCCCGCACATAAAATAACCTTTGTCGTTTCCTACCACCAATAAAGTTGTTTTCGGTAGATAGACTTCTATACGATAAAATTCAAATCCTCTAAGCTTAAATAGCTTGTTTCTAATTTCCATTTAAACACTCCCTTCATTAATGTATATGAAGTGTATAAAAATAGAATGATATCAAATAATACACTTGAGGTGAAAAATATGAAAATTAAGGAAATTATGACTAGAAAGGTATTTTACTTAGGTAAGCATAATACAGTGATTGATGCGATAAAAATTATGGGTTCAGAAGACATTGGAGCAGTCCCAATAACAGATGAATCACAAAAAGTTATTGGTATTGTTACAGACAGAGATTTGATCATAAGGTGCTTATATGAAGGCAAATCAACGGATTCCCCACTTGGTGATTATATGAGTGAGAATGTAATGACAATTCAAGAAGATGAGAGTATCGGTTCAGTTGTTTCGTTGATGAGCGATAAACAAATCAAGAGAGTCCCTATAACAAATAATGATGGTGTTTTGTCGGGAATTGTCTCTTTAGGGGATTTAGCAACTCACACCGCTTCACAAGCAAAAAGTAGCGAGGCTTTAAGGAACATTTCTATGCCACCTAACGACTTTTCATCAAATCCAAATCACGACAATAAAGTAGAAGATTTTCCACTTTAAATAAAAAACACCTCGTAAAAAGGTGTCTATTGTAAAAATATAAAACTATACAAATACGAGTTAGTGAGTACATTCTCGCTAACTTTTTCTAATTTATTATTAGAAAACAGTTTATTCCACTTCTTTCATCAATTCCTTTGTTCTTCTTTCCACGTATTCATCCAGTATATCTATCATTTGGTCTAATTTCGTTTCACCGTAGGCTTTTATTATAGTCTTTCTTAATTTCAGCCTCTCCTTGTCTATTTGTTTCTTAAAAATCGTGTTTATATATAGGAACATTGTAAGTATAGCAAGGATTACTCCTACAAAACTCGATGTAATCATAGGAAAAATAAACATCAATAATATAGTACTTATTATCGCCGTTACTAAACCTACTAAGAATAACTTGAATATATTGCCCTTTGAAACAGTGCTAAAAAAGTCGGCTTGTGCGGACAATGATATCTCTGAATAATAATCCGGAATTAAATCGTATAATTCCTTTTCTATCATTATAAAGTACTTATTTCCAGAACTCTTAATATAAACAAGTTGCTGTTTTACAGCTGCATCTCTTAATGAATTAGCATCAAGAAGATAAATTCGTAAATCGCTTTTATTATTTTCATACGTTATGAATGGTTCCCCTACATTTTTAAATGGATCAATTGGTTTTGCTCCTAAGAATCTTCTTCTCATATTATCACCTTAGAAATCGCTATATTCTCTTTTAACGGTTTCTCCCTCATTTTCTATTATTTCAGTTCCTGTAATCATATCTCTGATTGTTTGTTTATCTTCTCTTGTTGCTACCATTAGTAAATCAACTAATTGTCCAACACCAAGTGTAACGGCCCACCATAATGTTTTGAATATTATTTCTCTTACAAATAAAGTAGCGAACGTTAGTTTACTTCCATCAATTTTCTTTAGCTGAACGCCGCAGATTTTTCTACCGAAAGTTTTCCCATCCCAAATCAGTGGTAAGACAACATAATATATTGCCATGATTGCGAAGGATATGATTAACAACATTTTTATCCAATTCCAATAATCTATCATATACTCATTGAATGTAATAAGATTATTTTCCAGTTTTAATGCACTATCAATCTGCCCCATGATACCACCGCTTGCGAATAAAGCAATTGGTATTTGGATTACCCCAATTATAATATTGTCTACAAAGTAACTCCCAAATCTTCTAACTGCACTACCTCTCATTTTTGGTCCTCCTTCAACAGGACTGTTGCTGTAGCCATAATGCCTTCTTCTTTTCCGATAAAACCAAGTCCTTCTGTAGTAGTTGCTTTTATTGAAACTTGATCTAATTCGACATTAAGCAAATTGGATACATTTATTCTTATATCATTTTTTTAGGAAATGAGTTTAGGTTTTTCTGCTAAGACCATGCAATCGATATTGTTAACGACATAACCTTTTCGACTAGCTAACCTCATAACTTCTAAAACAAAATATTTTGATTCCTTGTTTTTATAAGTATCATCATTGTCTGGAAACAAACTACCGAGATCTCCTAAAGCTAATGCTCCTAGAATACTCTCTGCGATTACATGTAACAAAACATCTGCATCAGAATGTCCTTTTAGTCCGATATAGGGAATTTTGATTCCACCCAAAATAAGTTCTTCTTTTGAGTCAAATTCATGTACATCTATCGAATGTCCTATCCGCATATAATCATCTCCTTAATTTATCAAAAACTCCAAAGTCTTCTTTGTAGGTTATTTTTATATTTAATTTACTTCCTTTAACCATAGATATTTTTTCTTCAGAGAACTTTTCTACCAAGGCAACATCATCTGTTGCTATGAAATTTTCAAGTTCTGCTCTTTTATGAACATCAAGTAATAAATCTCTATTTCCACATTGCGGTGTTTGAACAAGAAACTTATTCTCTCTTGTTATTGTTTTAAAACTGTCGCCAATTATTTCCTTTAGACTATCTGCAAGTGGTAGTCCAACGACACACGCAGAATTGACCTTCAGAGCTTTCTTACATTTGTTTATTATCTTAGAAGAAATTAACGGTCTAGCTCCATCGTGAATAAATACAACATCATTACTCGCTGCTTTTATTCCTCTATAAACGCTATTTTGTCTTGTCTCACCACCAACAACTAATTTGATTTTGTTTGAGGTGAACATTTCAAACTTCTTAAATTCTTTCTCAGATACAACTAAAATAATTTCAGTGAAATCTGGGTCGTAAATAAACTTACTTATCGTATATTCAATTAAATGCAATCCATCTACTTTATATAACAATTTGTTAACATTAAGTTTCGTTCGAGTACCTTTTCCGGCACAAGGAATTATCACACTATACATTTTTACCACCTATAAATTGATTTGTCTGTAATCAAGATGTCCAATTTCACATCATGATTTTCCTTAGGTAATTCATCTACTACTTGGAAATCGTAGCAAACTCCAACTGTCACTACATTTTTGTTTGTTAAGTATTTGTCGTAATAACCTTTTCCATAACCAACGCGATTGCCTCCCTTGTCTGCAACCAAAAGCGGTACGATCACAATATCGAAATGTTCTGCAGCAATAACCCGCCCTTTTGAAGGCTCTGGGATACCCCAATCAGAAATTTCAAGCTGATCCTCTGTCTCAAACAACAGATGCTTCATTTCTTCCGTTTTGCGGTTGATTTTTGGAACTGCAACTTGCGCTCCGAAAGAAGTTGCCTTCTCCCAAATTTTATAGGTATTAATTTCCTTGGTGCGCTCAATAGGTAAGAATAAACTCACCTTTTTATCTTCAAATTGAAAGTTTTTGAAGAGATTTTTAGTTGTATTGGGGACTTTAAACAGCTGTAATCCCAAGAAATAAGTGACATAGAGAGATGGACTTTTATTTTTCTTTTACATTTTATAGGTAGTTTAATAGGCGGAATAATCTAATTTATTTTCGTTAATATCCTCTTTTATTTTAATTATGAAAGGAACTATAATGGTTGTTATTGATGGAATCGCAATATTTTATGCTGTCACTGCTTTGACTGCAGGCGGTATGTTTGTATATCACAACAGTGGTGCGCGTAAGCACTAAGTTACTGTGTCGCTCTGTTTTGGAGTGATGGCTGCTCTAACTTCAATACTTCCAAGTTTCCACCTTCATTACATTTTTTGTTGTGACA
>CAJYBF010000115.1 GCA_913064935.1 uncultured Mollicutes bacterium | reverse complement strand
TTAATAAATGAACTATATAAAAATAATTACTAACCAATCAAATCAATGTTGGTTTACTGAGAAATATCAAGAGATGGGTATTATAAATGGGCTAGGAGACAAGACAAATATAATACATACATGCAAAAGAGGAGAGAGTTATTACCGTTTATAGTTGAGTCACATCAGAAGCATAAAACTTGGGGATATCACAGAATAGCCGCTTCTGTATGCGCAAAGACTGGGTTAATCTTTAGTGATTGGTTTGTTCATAAGATATGTAAAGCTAATAAAATCAAATCTAGAGCTATGAGAGTAAAATATTCAAAAGGTAAAGAGCACATAACTTATTCAAACCTAGTCGAAACGTGGGAGTGCTCGAGACCTTTTGAAACTATAGTGACTGACACAACTCATCTGAGAACTAAAAACAAGAAATGGGATTTAACACTTTATATTGATGTATTTAATAATGAAATTATCTCATATGATCTTGTACAATTTTTTAGAGGATTAAGTACAAAAAGTCACCTTAGTGCTCTCGCGAAGTTCTTAAAAGAAAAAGAAAAAAGAGGGTACAAAGAGCTTGATACGATTTTGCACTCTGACCAAGGAACGGTATACACCTCTAGTGCTTACAACTACGCTTATAGAAACAATAACATAATAAGATCTATGTCTAGAATCGCAACTCCAACAGACAATATAAAACCCCGATTCAGTATCGTACTGAATTAGGGTTTACTTAAATCTTTTTTTAAATGTATACAAACATCTTACCAGTTCACATTGAGTCCCTTTTTATATTTGTTATTATTTGTTGATATGATATATTAGTATGTGGAGCATAATCATTATAGTAATATTCTTGAGTATATTAAGAGGATTATCACAAGTGGAAGCACATCCCAGAGATGTATCATCTGAAGGTCAACACTATTGTTGGACTGATTGTGACTACGTATTACACCTAGACACAAAGAACGATCGAATTTCATTACATGAGCAAAGAAAATCAGTAATGATAGAAATCAATACACTCAATTATGATACATCAGATACTATTCTTAGAAGCATGTAACACTTAGAGAACTGCTTGACCAGTGGGATTAATCAATAAGGATTAAAAAAAACGACTCAAAAAAAAAGATGGAGAAGCCATCGGACGGAGGGGCTAAAATGGAAAAAGGTTTTATTTTGATGTTTATATTCTCAATAATATTTAATATACTCGGTGTAGGATTAGTAGTGAAACGATATTTTGTAAACAAATCAGTTGAGAAAACTCTGGCAGTACCTAGTATTGTAGAACAGCCAATACAAGTTACGCCAATTTGGCTTCATAAAGTATCACAATTTGATGTTCTTGATAAATTTTGTAATGATAAAGACATAGTGTTTTTAGGCGATTCACTTACAGAGCGTTTCTTAATAAATGAATTTAATCCTGATTTATCAATATTAAACAGAGGTATTTCAGGAGATACAACAGATGGATTATTAAAAAGAATTGATAAGTTATTATTAAATTGTAAACCATCAAAATTATTTATGATGATAGGTATAAACGATATGGCTAAAGGAAAGTCGTTTAGTAACATACTGACTAATTATAATACGCTACTATTGAATATTACAAAGGAATCTCAAAATACACACATATATATACAATCAGTTCTTCCTATTGGAAAAAGCAAGGACGCAATCTCTAAAGAGGATATTTCAAATTTCAATAATGACTTACAAAATATTGCTAACCAATTTGATAATTTAACTTATATCGATATAGCTAGTTCTTTAAAAGACCAAGAAGGTTACCTAGATGAGCTATATACACAAGATGAAGTACATTTAAATGGAAAAGCATACAAAGTGTGGAACGATTTAATACAACAGTATCTAGTGAGTTTATAGGCGTTTAAATATAATTTACATTTTATTTGAATATTGTAGTGTGAGGATTGAAAATCTATGTTTCGATCAAGCAGTCTTGATAATATGGTATACTATTTATAGTATACTTTTTTATAGGAGGAATTTTTTTATGGATAATCTAGACTGGGTGCAAATTTTTATACAAACATTCAGCACATTAGCAATTTTAGCTATCATTATTTTATTAATCTATTTACCCTTTAAATTACAGAAATCACATAGAGAAGTAAAATCTAGATTAGAGAGAATAGAAGAATTAATTAAGAAGAAGAATGATTAATTCTTGAATAAGGATTGAAAATCCATCTGTCGTTAATTCGACATTGACTTGAGTACAAAAAAATAGTAATACAACCCGAAGGGACATTGAGTCCCTTTGAGAGTTAAACAGATTTATGATTTATTCAAATGATTTTAGTACATATAAAAAAACACAAGTCTTTCAACTTAGTGTCTAGTAGATACTTAATATAAATTGTTGATAGCCTCCACACGTTGTCTAATAGATGGGTGTGTTGAAAATAAATTAGACTTTTCTTTGATTTTCAATCTTTTTACAGGTTCAACTATATACAACTGAAGCGTCGATTTATTTGCAACCTCTAATACATCGTGATCTCCTCTTAACTTTTGTAATGCGCTAATCATTGCATCTTTATTTCTTGTAATCTCAACGGCACTAGCGTCTGCGAGATATTCTCGCTTTCTAGAGATAAAAAATTGAATCATCTTTGCAAATACTGAAGATAACAAAGCGAATATTAGTAAAAGAATATAACCAATAAGTTCACCTTTTCGACTACTACCTCTTCGTCTAGTAAAAACAAGTCTTCTTAACATATCAGCTATTACAACTATGAAACCAACCATTACAGCAATGACTGTTGAAAGTAATATGTCATAATTTTTAATATGACTTAACTCATGAGCAAGAACTGCTTCAAGTTCATACTTATCAAGTTTTTCCATAAGTCCTTTAGTTACACAGATAACAGAGTTTTCAGGATTTCTACCTGTTGCGAAAGCATTCATGCTCATATCATCTATAACGTATAGTCTTGGTTCAGGTAAACCTGTTGCTAAAACAATTCCTTCAAGTAATAGTCTTAATTGTCTATCTTCTTCATCAGTAGCAAATCTAGCTCCATTTAATTTAAGTACTATTTTATCTGAATTATAATAAATAACTAATGATGATATTGATGCAATACCAAGTGCTATTGGAACTATAAAAAGTGAACCTGCACCAAAATATAATGAAATAGCATAAACAAATGCTGCAACAAATAGTGTGAATCCTAATACTACAAAGAAAGTAGATACTTTTTGTTTATTAATTGCAGAGTACATTAAAACTCAACCTTAATATTTTCTTTCTC
This sequence comes from uncultured Mollicutes bacterium, assembly GCA_913064935.1. Lineage (GTDB taxonomy): Bacteria > Bacillota_I > Bacilli_A > MAG-NZ > MAG-NZ > Zrk6. The sequence continues at coordinate 1,436 of CAJYBF010000115.1, read as the reverse complement.
AATTTCATCAATTTCAAAGAATGTTTTTCTAGCGAAATTAAACATACTAGCTACTAAATTTGAAGGAAACTTTAATATCATATTATTGTAAGCAAATACAGTGTCGTTATAATATTGTCTAGCATAGGCTATTTTATCTTCAGTTCCAACTAATTCAACTTGTAGTTTATTAAATCCTTCATTCGCTTTTAATTCAGGATAACTTTCAGCTACTGCTAATAATCTTGACATTAACTGACTTGTTTGATCATTTGCTGCCATTTTTTCATCAATGTTACCACTCATTAGTCCACTTCTAGCCAAAGCTATCTTTTCAAACAATTCCTTTTCATGTTTAGCGTAACCCTTAACTGTTTCAACAAGGTTAGGTATTAAATCATATCTCCTCTTTAATTGATTATCAATACTTGCCATTCCGTTTTCAACTCTTAAACTTAAACTTACAAACTTGTTTCTTAATGTAATAATATACATTATTATTACCAATAGAATACCGCCAATAATATAAAACTCCATAATATCCTCCTTTTATATCTATAAAATCATTAATATTGTTTTATGAGACAATGATATCTCTAATAATACACCCTATTATTTCCTTTTATTTATTATATAGAAAACTAAATACAAAGTCAAAAGAACTTGGATATGTAAGGACTTCGCTTTAATGCAGAGGATATAAAGATGTAAAAATTGGGGTGATTATATCTTCATAAAAAGTAAAAAATAATGTTAATGACACAATGAGGATGATTGGTAATGAGAAAAATAATTCTAATCTTTGTTTTAGCATCAAGTATAATTACCATCCATTAATAACTAATGGTACTAACCGAAACCTTGAATCCTGAATTAAAACTACCAGAACAACCATATAAGAATTTTATATATCCAGTGACTTTTATCAAGAATAATAATGGGTACATTCTTTTAAAAAAATCTGATGGAACAAATGTATTTTATAGAGTTATAAGAGATAATGATAAATGGAAAGTCATTGAACTAAAAAGCAAAGTTGGTAAGAAAATGGATAATAAACTACTTTGGTATATGTAAATCACTAAGGATTGAAAATCCATATGTCATTCACTTTAGTAAATAAAACACTGTTATACATATCAAGAAAAAGTGAAAAATATTTTCATTTTTTTTCTAGGTTGGAAATCCTATTTCAATGTATGCATTATAATGCCTTTGAAAACTTAATGATTTATAATGTTAAGTCAGTTTTTAGAGAGTTCGAATTCCAGTTTACTTCATACTTTTATGTTCCTCCGTGCTGAGATCAATCATTTGCACAACGGGAATAATAAAGTTTATGATAATTAAATGGGAACTAGACTATTAAAATGTACTGTGGTGCAAGTGTTAATAATTCTAAAACAAGGAATGTTTATCCTAAGTCTAAACTTCAATAAGTTTAAAATGTAAGAATA
>CAJYBF010000114.1 GCA_913064935.1 uncultured Mollicutes bacterium | reverse complement strand
TTTGAACTGTGCTACGGATTGTTGCAGGTCTGGTAGTGGTTTGGTGGTACGTACAGGAGCAGATCAGGAATGTGTGATTGCATGAATGTGTGCGTGTGTCACTATTCTGCGTCGTTGATCACGGTAGATGATTTCATTAGTTTTTTTCGTAACAAAGAAAAAATCATTTCTAAATTTATATTCATTGATTATATATTGCAAACAAAGACCATCGCAATCTTCTTCTTGTACTGTACCAGTAACTAACACAGTGAACCCATCTAGTAAATCTAAATCCTTCATTATCTTAGCACCGTATACACTAGATACGATTCCGCCTAATTGATCACTTGATCCTCTTCCACCAATTTCCTCATCAGTCTCGTAACCTTCATAAGGATCAAAGTCCCAGTTTTCAATATTACCTACACCAACTGTATCGATGTGGGCATCATAAGCAATTAATGTTTTTCCGTTTCCCATATATCCTAAAATATTTCCTTGTGGATCTATTTGAATTTTATCAAAACCTACAAGTACCATCTCTTCTTTAATTCTTAAAATTGTAGCTTCCTCGTTACAACTTTCACCTGGTAACTTAATCAAGTCTCTTAAAAACTTAGTCATGTCTTTTTTGTAATTTTCAGCTTGCGCTTTTACTTTTTGAAAATCCAATTTAATATCCTCCTTATTTACTATTTACTTTCCCGTACCATACAATATCTCTATAGTTAACTCTATCAGTATCTCCTTCAGTGCTAAAAAGTAACACTGTGGATGATGCATCTAAATCAAACTTCTTGCGAAGTTCCTTATTTTTCATAACATAATCAATAAATCCAGTTCCTATAGAACCAGACTCACCAGACGTTATAGCCATGTCGCCCTTAAGCGGGTTTCCTAATATTCTCATTCCATTTGCAGCTAATAAGTCATCACAAGAGATAAACCCATCTGCAAAGTTACGTATTAGTTCCCAAGAAATAGGATTAGGTACGCCACAAGATAACCCAGCGCTTATACTTTCCATATCTCCCTCAACACTTCTTGCAAGTCCATCGTTAGCAAGGCCTGACAAATAGAAACAATTAGCTTGATGTGGTTCTAAAGTATAAAGTTTTGGAACCTCACTGTAATAATTAAGAACTACTCCCATTACCGATGCAGCTAAGGATCCTACTCCCGCTTGCACAAATATATGTGTTGGTTTAATAGCCATCGAATTCATTTGACTGATTGCTTCATATGTCATAGTTGCGTATCCTTGCATAACCCAAGAAGCAACTTCCTTATCACCCTCAGATGCGGTATCAAGAATTACTTCCCAACCTTTGGAACTACCTAGTTTATTAACTTCACTAACGCATCCATCATAATTCATATTAGTAACAATTACTTCACTCCCTAATTCTTCAATCGCAGTTACTCTATCTTGTACAGTGCCTTTTGGCATATACACAATACAGCTTTGATTAAATTCATTAGCAGCCCATGCAACTGATTTTCCATGATTTCCATCGGACGCAGCAGCGAAGGTTAAATCACCTAACTTATTCTTAACTTCATTAGATTTTAAATAATCGAAGTCTACTTCACTTATATCAATAGATAACTTCTTACAAATACTTTTAGCAACAGAGTAAGCACCACCAAGTAACTTGAATGCTTTAAGATTACCTCTAAGCGATTCGTCTTTCACAAATATATCTTGTAATCCCAAGTGATTAGATAACTCTTTAAGTCTTACTAAAGGAGTTACATTATATGAATCTCCCATAGATTGATGAAATTTGTGAATTTTCATAGTGTTTTCTTTCGAAAACAATTCTGTAGCATAGTTCTCTTTACTATTTTTCATTTGATTTAGTTCTAGTTTAAAAAGGTTTTTCATTTAACTCACCTCTAACTGTTTTTTACCATTTCATTAAACGCATCAATCAACGCATCTAATTTTTCAGCAACCTTAGGAATATCTGTCCAATAAGAATCATCATCCCATTGAGCACAAATTTCCTCATAAGTTTTCCCTTGTTGTTCAACCCAAGTGTAATACTTCAAGTTATGAACAGCTTTTCTATCGTAATAATTTAATTCTTTAATGTAATCTGTATTAATACCTTTGAAGTATCTTTCATAAACTCCAAATGCATCAAGGTCTGTTAACTCGCCTTTTTCTTCAGTTAACTCAACAAGTCTACTATGATACATATCGATTGAGTCGGTTAAGATTGTTACTACTACATCATCTTCACCCAACTCAAAATACTTAGCAAATTTAATAGCTGAGATAATATTTGCAGCCCCAGAGATTCCTACCCAATTTAATTTACTAATTACATCATCAGATACACCTTTTGCTTTTAATAATTTAAGTCCTTCTGGTTCATTAAACATTCTAATCCAGTTCATAGCCATCTCATCATCAATAGCTACAGCTACATCTGTATTCTTAGTATTATGAATCCAAGGAATATGCTTATCTCCTATTCCTTCAATTCTATGTTCACCAAATCCATTATTGAAAATAGTTGGGCATTGTAATGCTTCACTCGCAGCTATTTTAGAATATGGATATTTCTTCTTTAAATAATCTCCAGCAGCAATTGTTCCACCTGAACCAGTGCTACTTATATAACCTTTAAAATTACCACCAACTTGTGTAATAACTTCTTCCATCGCAGCTCCAGTTACTTCATGGTGCCACAAGTAGTTTCCGAATTCATCAAATTGATTAAAGATAAGTAAATCTTGTCCGGAATTTCTAAGTTCATTGCACTTGTCGAAAATTTCCTTTACGTTACTTTCACTACCTGGTGTTTTAATTGTTTCACCAGCAACACCTTCAAGCCATTCAAATCTTTCTTTTGACATTCCTTCAGGTAAAATAGCTATTGACTCACAAGATAGTAAAGCTGAATCATATGCTCCACCTCTACAGTAATTACCTGTAGAAGGCCAAACTGCTTTTGTAGTTGTAGGGTCAAATTGACCAGTAACAAGTGTAGGAACCAAACAAGCAAATGCAGCACCTACTTTGTGTGCACCAGTAGGGAAATACTTACCGCTAACAGCGACTATTTTAGCCTTTACACCAGTAATCTCCTCAGGTAAAACAACATAGTTAGGGTCACTGTAAAGTCCACCACTTTCAACTGCATCATTGTGCCAGTTAATTCTAAATAGATTAAGAGGATTGATATCCCATAACCCAACTGTTTTTAGTTGTTCCTTAATCTCTTGAGGAATCAGTTCTGGATTTCTCATCTGCTTAAATGTAGGAATGATAATTCCTTGCTTCTTAGCTTGATTAACAGCTCTTTTAAGTTTTTCCTCATTAATAGACAAATCAATTAAATTATAGTCTTTCTTCATAATGACCTCCATATGTATTTTAAACACTTTTTATTAAGTTAGTAATTTTAAAAAAAACTATCCCTTATTAAGTATTGCGGTAGATCACCGCACAAAGCAAGCCGTTACTATCATTGCTCGCATACCTAATAAAAGATAGTTTTAATTTTATTATTTGTTCACAACCCCATTTTATCATTAAGAAATACCCAAAACAAGTATTTTTTAGAAATTTATGAATACGCTATCTGTGATTTACACAATTAGCATTTTACTTTTTATAAGGTGTATCGCTAATAGGTAATGACAATCTTAGAATTCCATCTAATGATTTATACGCAGAAGCAACAGCAGCAGCAGTAGGAATACTAGATATTTCACCTATACCTTTAGCTCCGTACGCTAACGCCAAATTGTTTTTTTCAACAATAATTGTTTCTATCTTAGGAACATTCATTGCTTTAAACAAACCTAAAGTTCCAAACTTAGATTTAAGAATACCTTTATCTAATACATAAGCTTCAGTCAAAGCATAACCTAAACTCATTACAACTCCACCCTCAATCTGTCCTTCTACATTTAACGGGTTAATAGCTCTACCTACATCATGTGCAGCAACCACTTTCTCAAGCAATTTATCTTCACTTAGAACTACTACTTGAGTAGAAAAGCCATATGAAACATGATTTTTAGGGTGCTCCTTGTCAGTAACTAACGGATCTGTCACACCAACAAATTCACCTTTGAATTCATGCCCTTCAAGTTCACTAATAGAACTAACTTTTAATGATTCTTTTAATTCCAGAGCAGCTAATCTTGTAGCTTCACCAGTAAATAGTGTTTGTCTTGAAGCTGTAGTCGCACCAGCGTCTGGCGTCTTAATACTATCTGACTTATACATTTTAATAGGAATATCATTATCAATTGTTTCTGCTACTATCTGTATCATCACAGTAGATAATCCCTGCCCAATTCTAGCAGCGGATGTATAAATAACAATACTACCATCTTCAATAATTAATTTACTTCTTCCGATATCCGGAAGTCCTACACCAATCCCTGTATTTTTATGAGCACAAGCAATTCCTACAAACTTATTATTATAAAATGCATCTTTGACTTCCAATAAAGTTTCTTTTAACGCTACATCTTGTTCACACGGTTGTCCCGTAGGCAAATAGTCACCTTCTGAAACTGCGTTTTGATATCTTATTTTCCATCTATCAACACCAGATAATTCTGATAATTCATCAATACAAGATTCTCTCGCGAAATTCGATTGTGGTACACCAAATCCTCTGAATGCACCTGCTGGAGGATTATTTGTGTAAACGCAGTGCCCAAGCAAATCAATATTCTTAATTTTGTATGGTCCAGCTGCATGAGTACAAGCTCTCTCTAATACTGCTGTCCCAAGTGATGCATA
>CAJYBF010000113.1 GCA_913064935.1 uncultured Mollicutes bacterium | reverse complement strand
ACAATCACATTTATTACCTTGGCAAAACGTAGATAAAATTAAGAAAGCAAAGTTGATTTACATACCTTTGAATAAAGAAGGAAGAATCACCGTAGATAATTTCAAATCTGTTTTGAGTGATAAGACAAAAATAGTAGCACTTACTTATGTATCTAATGTAATGGGATATGTTACTCCACTTAAAGAGATAATAAAGATTGCACATTCTAAGGATATTATAGTTTCTGTTGATGCTGCTCAAGCAGCACCACATAAGAAAATGGATGTTAAGGATTTAGATTGTGATTTCTTGGCATTTAGTGCCCATAAGATGTGCGGACCTACTGGAGTAGGAGTTTTGTTCGGAAAAAAACATTTGCTTAATTCAATGGATCCTATTGAATTTGGTGGAGATATGAATGATAATGTCGAGTTGTACGATGCAACCTTTAAGGATGCACCACATAAATTTGAAAAAGGAACAATGCCTATCGCGGAAGTTATAGGATTTAAAACAGCGATTGAATATTTGGAGAATATCGGAATGGATGTAATTCTAACTCATGAAAAAACATTGAGAGATTACGCCATGGATAAACTAATCAAGTTACGCGGAGTTAAGATTTACAACAAAGAATCGGATACCGGCATTATTGCATTCAACATTGAGGGAGTTCATCCTCATGATGCAGCGAGTGTTTTCGATAAGAACGGTGTTTGTTTGCGTGCAGGTCATCATTGCGCACAACTACTGATTAAATGGTTAGGTGAAGTTGCTACACTACGTGCAACATTTTATCTTTACAATACAAAAGAAGATGCAGACAAATTTATTGAATCTGTGATTGAAGCGAGAGACTTTTTTGAACAGTTCTAAAGATACGCGAGGAGAATCAACATGAGTGATTTAAAAAATTTATATAGACAGGTAATTATGGATCATTATAAAACTCCCAGAAATAAGGGTTTAGTTGATGATGCATCATATAAGAAGTTTCATATTAAAAACCCGTCATGTGGTGATGATATTACTGTTCAAACAAAAGTAACAGAAGGTGTAATAGAAGATGTTAAACATGATGGTACTGGATGCAGTATTTGTTGCTCTAGTGCATCTGTTATGAGTGAAACACTAAAAGGAAAAAAAGTTATTGAAGCTGAAGGTATTTTTAGTAACTACTACAATATGATTAAAGGTAAAGAATACGATGCTGACCTAGATATGGGTGATGCGATTGTTTATTCTGGAGTTGCAAGCTTTCCAGCAAGAGTTAAATGTGCAACTGTTGCGTGGCAAGCAGCAGAGGAGTCAATAAAGGATGAATAAAACAAAAGAAAAAATTAAAGATATTGCTACTGACTATAAATACGGTTTTAAAACAGAAACGCAATCTGTAACGGATACTGGAAAAGGTATCTCAAGAGAAGTTGTTATGCAAATTTCTGCTTTTAAGAATGAACCTAAATGGATGACGGATATCAGACTAAAAGCATATGATTATTTTGTACAAGCTGAAAATCCATCATATGGTCCCAATTTGGATGATATTAATTTCGATGAATACACTTATTATATTAAGCCAAGCGCTAGAACCGAGAAGTCTTGGGATGATGTCCCTGCTGAAATTAAAGAAACATTTGAAAAACTAGGAATCCCAGAAGCTGAGCAAAAATACTTAGCTGGTGTTTCTACACAATTCGAATCAGAAGTTGTTTACCATAGCACTATAAAAGAATTAGAGGATCAAGGTGTAATATTTTGCGATACCGATACTGCCTTAAGAGAACATTCTGAATTGTTAAGAGAATATTGGGGGAAAATAATTCCTTCTAATGACAACAAATACGCTGCATTAAATACTGCTGTTTGGTCAGGTGGATCGTTTATCTATGTTCCGAAAGGCGTTAAGATAGAAAAACCTCTACAATCATACTTCAGAATTAATTCTGAGCAAATGGGACAATTTGAAAGAACACTAATTATTGTTGATGAAGGCGCAAGCGTTCATTATGTTGAAGGATGTACAGCACCATTATATTCTAAAGATAGTTTACATGCTGCTGTAGTTGAGATATTTATTAAAGATGGTGGATACTGCAGATATTCTACAGTTCAAAACTGGTCAAATAATATTATAAACTTAGTGACAAAGCGTTCGAAAGTATATGCTAATGCACATATGGAATGGATTGATGGAAATATTGGTTCGGGACGTAATATGAAATATCCAGCTTGTTTGTTAGTTGGTGAAGGAGCAAAAGGTACAACGGTTTCTATTGCTTTTGCTGGGAAAAATCAGTATCAAGATACAGGAGCAAAAATGATTCACTTAGCTCCAAACACATATAGTAGCATTGTTTCTAAATCTCTATCAAGAGGTGGAGGGAAGGTTAACTATAGAGGTACAGTTAAACACGGAAGAAATGCAACAGGTGCAAGAAGCAATGTAGAGTGCGATACAATAATCCTAGATAATATATCTTCTAGTGATACTATCCCTTTGAATATTGCTCAAAATGATGAGGTCACTATTCAACACGAGGCTACTGTGTCAAAAGTATCCGATGAACAACTGTTTTATTTAATGAGTAGAGGTCTAACAGAAAAAGAAGCCTTAGAGATGATTGTCATGGGATTCATTGAACCTTTTGCGAAAGAATTGCCGATGGAATATGCTGTTGAATTAAATCAATTAATTAGATTGGAAATGGAAGATTCCATAGGATAATAACGATATATATATATATTACGTACATAGGACTCAAAATTCGAGTCCTTTTTTTTATTCATTAATCGAGTCAAGAATACATAGAATTAATGATGGAAAGTTTGTCTTTTCATTAGCGAGGTGGATTATGAATTACGAGATGTATGGTACAGGGCCAGACGTGTTGTTATTGCACGGTTGGGGTCAGGATTTGAATAGTTTAAGAGCAATTGGTGATTTACTAAGCAAAGAATATAAAGTATGGTTACTTGATTTACCAGGATTCGGAAAAAGCCTAATCAATTATCCATACGATTTAAACGACTATGTACTAGAACTCAAAACATTTATAAATACGAATAAGATTGAAAGTCCTATTTTGATAGGGCATTCATTTGGTTGTAGAGTGATAATAAAATACGCATCAAAGCACCATGTAGGTAAACTATTACTAATTGATGCAGCGGGAATTGTAAAAAGAAGTCCACTTTATTACTATAAGGTTTATTCATATAAGTCTATAAGATTTATACTAAACATTTTAGGACAAAAAAAATTGATAGAAAGACTTAGAATGAAGCGTAGCTCTAATGATTACAATGATTCTAGTATTATTATGAAGGAAGTATTAAAAAGGATATATATTGACATTAGAGGGTCATTAAAAGAGATAAATGCCGAAACATTGATTATTTGGGGAGAAAAAGATGATATAACCCCATTAAGAGATGCTAAATTGATGAATAAGTTTATAGATCAATCTGGTTTGGTCATAATACCAAATGCAGGGCATTTTCCTTTTTTGGATACGCCAAATTTATTTATGAAAATCATAGAAAGTTATTTGCTAGAAGAGGTGTGATATGAATTATACAATTTTAGTCGTTTCGATATTCTTGATTTACAGAATATATGATTCGATATATAAACTACAATTAAGTGGATATAACAATGCTGATTATTTTAAATGGATGAAATCAAACTTATTAAGATATCATGAGATTGTTTTATATCTAACACTACCGTTTTTGATGTATACAGATTACTTACTAATCAGGATTTTAGTTTGCTTATACATTGTATATGTTTTCGTTATAACGAAGAAAAATAGGAAGAAATTGATGCTAACGCCTAGAATTGGAAGATTACTTATGATAAGCATTATTTTAGGTATCGGAATTGTTATAGTATTGAACTACAAAATTTCCTTATTTAATAGTCTATATTTGATTTCTGTATTTAACTATTTTCTGATGATAAGTAGTAATATTATGTTATCTCCATTTGAAAAGTATGTCCATTCAAAATTCAAAAAGCTAGCCATTTCCAAAATCAAAGATTTTGATGTGGATGTTATCGGGATTACAGGAAGTTATGGAAAGACAACAACAAAAGAGTATATTTATACTCTACTTTGTAATTATTTTAAGGTTAGAAAAACACCGAATTCATATAATACTCCAATGGGAATTAGTAAGACAATTAATGAAAAGTTAAAATTTAATGACGAAATTTTCATCGCAGAAATGGGTGCCAGAAGAGTCGGAGAAATAAAGGAAATAACAGATATGATAAGACCAAAATATGGTGTTATTACATGGATTGGAGTCCAACATTTAGAGACTTTTGAGAATATCCAATCCATAATTAACACTAAATTTGAACTGATAGAGTCTTTACCTAAAGACGGAGTCGGATTTATTAACACGGATTGCGCCAACATTAGAAAATATCAAATATCAAATACCTGTAAAATTGTCACATTTGGACTTATAAGCTGATCAATTTGGGCTTTAATCCACATATTAGCCGTATCCGATAACCTTCTCTCGCGTTACAATAGCGCACTTTAAAAATGGCGCGGCGACTGTTTTAATGGCCTGCCCAACATTATGATTTAATAGACAAATTTGGTGATTTCCATGAATCCAGAAGATGTACAAAAAATGATTGAAGCCGGTTTACCGGACTGTGAAGTAAAGGTAACGGGCGATGGTAGCCATTTTGAAGCGGTTGTTATTGGTGAGGTTTTTGACGGTTTGTCCTTAGTTAAAAAACAGCAAAAGGTGTATGCAACTTTAGGCGACAAGATCACAAGTGGTGAAGTACATGCTTTGACTATCAAAACATATACCGCAGAAGAATACGAAAAAGCTCAAAAGCTTCAAGTAAGATA
>CAJYBF010000112.1 GCA_913064935.1 uncultured Mollicutes bacterium | reverse complement strand
ATAAATACAATTAGAATGGGAGAGTTGAAGAATGAAAGTATATTATAAGTGGTTATATGAGTTGTTAAATGTTAATATCCCTTATTCTGAAATTCGGTATAAATTTTCTTTAATGAGTCAAGAAGTTGCTTATGTTTATAACTTAACGGAGACTACAAACGTAGTAGTTTGATATGTTGAAAGCATAGTTAAACATCCTGATGCCGATAAATTAAATGTTTGTCAGGTAAATATCGGGGATAATAAACTACAAATAGTATGTGGTGCTCCTAATGTCAATGAAGGACAACATGTAATAGTTGCTTTAGTTGGTGCTGTTTTATCAGGAATGAAAATCAAAAAAACAAAAATTCGTGGTATAGAATCAAATGGAATGATTTGTTCTTTAAATGAATTAGGAATCGACAAAAAATTTGTTGATACAAGTGGAATATATGTTTTACCACAAAATTCAGAAATAGGAAGCAATCCAATTGAAGCGTTATTCTTAGACGACGAAGTAATGGAATTAGACTTAACTCCCAATAGAGGAGATTTACTAAGTATCATGGGTGTTGCTTATGATACTGCAGCAATTTTAGATGAAGAAGTAGTACTTAAAGTGCCACAGATAAGTGAAATTGATGAAAAAAATGAAATTGAAATAAAAATAGAAACTGATAGATGTAATTCTTATTACGCAAGAGTTATAAAAGATGTAGTGATAAATGAATCACCTGCTTGGCTTAAAGCTAGACTAATCGCTGCTGGAGTAAGACCAATTAATAATGTTGTAGATATAACAAACTATGTAATGTTAGAAACAGGGCAACCTCTTCATGCTTTTGACTTAAATAAGTTCAAAACAAAAGAAGTGCTTGTAAGAAATGCTAAAAAGAATGAAGAAATCAAGACTCTCGATGGAGAGACTAGAAAACTTCATGTTGATGATGTTGTTATTACAAACGGAAAAACAGCTACAGCTATTGGTGGTGTGATGGGTGGTTTTGATACTGAAATCGATGAGTCCACTAAATATGTTTTACTAGAATCTGCATCGTTTAACTCTATTTCGGTAAGAAAAACATCTAGTAGATTAGGTCTTAGAAGCGAATCTTCAACAAGATTTGAAAGAGGGATTGATCCAAACACTACAGAACTTGCTTTAAATAGAGCTAGTGAAATGTTTCAAGACTTAGCTTTGGGAAAAGTTTTATCTGGAATCAGTCATATCGAGAATAATGATCTGAATTCTAAAGAAATAGAAATAGACTTAGATTACATAATTAATTACGTAGGATATAGTTATTCAACTGAAGACATTGAAAATGTTTTTGATTCTTTGAATTTTGAATATGTAAGAACAAACAAAGTGTTTATTGTAAATGCCCCAACTAGAAGACAAGACTTATTAACTAAACAAGACTTAATTGAAGAAGTAGTAAGAATTCATGGGTACGATAAAATACCACTGACACTACCTTCAACTGTATCAAAAGGTGGATTAACAACTTCACAGATTAGAAGACGAAAAATACGTAATATTCTACAAGGATTTGGACTAGATGAAGTAGTAACTTATTCACTTATTAATAAATCCAATTTAAATGATTTTACAATTGAAAATCATTCTCATACATCATTAATGATGCCTATGAGTGTAGATAAAGCTGTAATGAGACACACTTCCTTAAACGGACTAATCGATGCTTTAAAACATAATACAGCAAGGAAAAATGCCAATCTAGCATTTTATGAAGTAGGAAGCAAATACTTAGAAGAAGAGAAATTATCTGTTTGTGGTGTATTAACAGGAATACAGAACCAGTTAACTTGGAAAGGGCAATCTGAATGGGTAGACTTCTACTATGTTAAAGGAATTGTAGAGGGGTTACTTACTGAGTTAGGCGTAGAAGTAAGATATGAAACACCTAAAAAGACAAATCCCAATTTCCATCCTGGACAAACTGCTTACATTTATCAAGATAAGAAACAAATCGGTTTTATTAGCAAGTTGCATCCGAAATATCAAACCAATAACGATTTAAATGAAACTTATCTTTTTGAGATTATCTTAGATGACATTCAGTTTGATGAAAGTATCAAAAAATTTGAAACTATTCAAAGATACCCTGCGATGGAACGTGATATTGCAGTTGTTATTAAAAAAGATATAGATGCAGCAAAATTAATAGAAGTAGTTAAAAAAGCAGAAAAAAAACTTCTTAAGGTTATATCAATCTTTGATGTATATACAGGAGATAAAGTTGATGAGGACGAAAAATCTATTGCTTTGAAACTTGTTTTTATGGATAAAGAAAGAACTTTAGAAACTGAAGAAGTAACTGAAAGAGTGAACAAAATTATAAAAACATTAGGAAAAGAATTAGACGCAAGATTAAGAGACTAACCCCCCACTAGGGGTTTTTCTTAATATAGGAGATTATATGAATAAAAAAATAATATATATGCTGATATTTACAGCCGCAGCTTTTTTTAGTATGAATTTTCAGCATATAGTAACGCCACCATATTTGACAGCAATTGGACTAGAAGTTAAATATTATGGTTTATTGTTTGGGTTTATGGCTTTGGGTTTAGGAATTTCTGCGCCTATCTCCGGTAGACTTGGTGATAAATATGGAACAAGGATTACTATTTTCATCGGATTTTTAGGATATGCGATAAGCCAAGTGTTGTTTGCGACATTCACTGACCTTTATGCGTTACTAATTGTTAGAATAACGGCAGGATTATTTGTTTCTTCCGCTTTGATTAATATGATAAGTTATCTTACAAAAGTATCTTCGAAAGAAGATAGGGCAAAGGTAATGAGTTACTATACTGGTGTAGTTATGTTGTTTATGTCTTTGGCTTATAAATTTGGTGGGGAACTTGGAGAATTAATGTCTGCTAGAGATATAATTTACATACATGCTTTCTCATGCATGACGATAGCCTTTTTATCATTGTTGCTACCAAATATAAAGGGTAATCGTAAAATCCAGTCAAAGGTTAAGATAAAGGATTTTATGACTATTCGATTATTTAAAATTATGATCATATATTTCTTGGTAACAATGGGATTTACTACAGTTAATAAGTTTATGGAGGTATACCTGGTGAATATATATCCCATTAGCACCGTTGGAAATTTCATATCTATTATGGGAGTAATTACAATTCTATTTACTCTAGTAGTTTTACCATATGCTTCTAAAAAACTACATGAATTAACTATTATGAAGATTTTATTGGTTCTTGGTGGGATTGCTATTTGGACTACTTTCGCTTTATTTGATAATATACTAATAGGATTCTATACGGTATTTATAGTTTTTAATATGGCTAGATCTGGGTATGTGCCTATGCACAACTCATATATATCAAAAGCAGATGAGAATAACCAAGGACAAGTTATAGGAATTAGTCAATCCTTTCGTGGGATTGGAATGTCTTTAGGGCCTATTATCGGAGGACTAATCTATGCATCAAATCCGGTAAGGATGTTCAATGCATCTGCTATACTGTTAACAATAGGATTTGTACTATTGATTTTTATTAAAGGAGAAAAAAATGAAAACGAGATTATTAGCTCTTCAAACGCTTAATAGAATATTTACTAGAAAAGAATATTCCAATATTGCGATAAACAACGCATTAAATAATAACGATCTAGGGGATAAGGATAAGAGACTTTTTACTCAAATAGTTTATGGAGTGATTAAGAATAAAATTCTACTAGATCACTATTTAAAACCATATCTCCAAGGAAAAGTATTAAAAGATTGGATGCGTCATCTTTTAGAGATGAGTATCTATCAGATAATCTTTTTGGATCGTGTACCTAAATACGCTATCCTAAATGATGCAGTGGAGATAGCTAAAAAGGTTGATAGAAATACTATTAATTCTAGTAAGTTAATTAACGCTGTGTTGAGAAACTTTGATGAAACTAACTTAAATGAACCCATTAAAGAAGAAACAAAATATTCGATTGACGCATGGCTTTTTAAACAATTAAAGGGGCAATACAAAAGTGAATACAAAGAGATACTTGATTCATTTGAAACAGAAACTGATGAAATCGTAATGCTAAAATCAATTATTAAAATGAAGGATACTGTAGCAAGAGACGTAATGGTTCCCAGGATTGATGCAAAAACAGTCAATATTAATAATTGCGTCATGGAGATTTGAATCATGCTTTTTATTTTTATTTTGTTAGATAGGTTGTATAGAAATAAGCATTTTTTCAGCAGTCAATACTGTTCCGGCATTATCACAGGCCACGTGTATTTCTAATTCATCGCCAGGATCAAGGTGGAAAGGACCAGAGCCAGAAAGTGAACCAACATCGCCAATTCCTCCAATTTTTCTAGTCAATATTAAATTTGCATTAACAGAACCATTAACTGCAGGAGAATAACTTGCAACAACATTAAGAGTATCTGCTATCATTGAAACTGAAACATTCAATAAAAATTTTGCGGTTTTTGTACCGTTGTAAGTTATAGTTTGCCCGGACACGCTAAAATCTGTATGTTCTATAGCTCCATATGTTCCAAGTATTTTATAAAAAGTATCAGCCAATGTACAAGTTGTACCGGCAGAAGAAGAAATATAATAAAAACCATTTGCAAGTGAAGAAGTTATACGAACGTCTTTGATTGCTCTAGTCAAAAGGTTAATTGCATTTACTATATTGTGTATTGCTTTTATCATATTATTTTGCATTTTTCATTCCACTTGGAACGTATAAATAAATTAGATCTAAATCTTCGACTGCTCCTGCGCCACTAGAATCTGCGAGAGTTATTTCCAAATCTAGGAAATCTACCTCATTTAGCAAATCTTTCAAGGCTATACAAGAGCCTATGCTGTTATCAGTGGTATTAGTA
>CAJYBF010000111.1 GCA_913064935.1 uncultured Mollicutes bacterium | reverse complement strand
GACTCCAGTTGATCAAACGAATTCCAAGCTCCAGTGAACTTGTCCAGTTGGGTCCTTTGTTGTACGGGCATTGTTCGAACCAGGACGATAGTTGCAAGGAAATTGTTTGAAGGTATTTTTGGTCTTGAGTTAACTTATAAGCCTGCGCTAATGTGACTAACTGTAAATGACGGTTTGGTTCCCACAAATATTTAATATCACCGCATAGATCATTGTCGCGATAGTCAAGGCTCTTGCCAAAACTCAGTGGTCCTTTAATTCCAGTTTTTGTGTCTTTATTCCATAAGGGAATTTTTCCTAATTTTGCATTTATTTAGAAAATATTCTATATTTCCCCTCAATAACTTCATCAGCAACATTATTGTAAAAGTCACCTCTTAAATTCTGATTTAAATCCTCAAGTATATGTTTATTGAATGATATTTTGACTGGTAGAGCAGCACTAATACCAATAACTCCACTCTTTTCCAGCCTAACATGAATGCTATTTTTTATTCGGTACAATCTCTCTGAATATGACATGCATTGTAATCTGTGCCAATACCATTTTATTTTTATTAATATTTTTCCCACAATATTATTTCTTACCTAGATTTTAATTGCATATATAAATTATCTATTTCATTTTCTGTATCTTCATCACCTATTCTAAAGTCTAAATTATTCCCTTTTACTTCTTCTTCTAGACTTGCTTTTTCATCTAATTCAGCTTGTTTATCAAGTTCATCCTGTAGTAATTGTTCTTCATGTTTTTTTTCTTTTACTTGATTTATTATTTCAATTAATGTTTTTTTTACTATATACTTTATTAAAAAGTATATAATCATTGTGGTAATCATACCCAAATATATTTCTTTATTCTCTTTTAATGGATAGAAGGATTCGCTAAACTTCTGCCTCCAAAGTTAGTTCTGTATCTCAAGAACACTTCAAATCCACCTACACCATTTGTTGCCACGTTTAGGCTTGACACATTCAAGTCAAATGAAGCACCTATTGCAAATCCTGCTAAATCTAAAATAGTGTTAAAGATCAATGCATCTCCAACTCTGAAGTAAGCTCCAGTTGATAAAGTAATCTCATCAAAATATCCCGTATGGCGAGAAGCTTCTTTTAGTAAAAATCTAAAATTTGACCCAGCTGTCAAGGCCATATTTGGTCCTTGTAAAAATCCAAACATTGCCGGAACTACCGTTACATTAGAATTCATTCTTTTGTACTCTGCTTGTCCGTAAAAGTTGATCTTTCTAAACAACTTATCATCATCTCCTAAGAAATTAATTCGTTGTTTTGTTAAGTGATGTCCTGCAACACCAAGGCTCATTTTTAATTCATTTGAAAGCCTTGCATTCCAATAAACTCCTGCAGATAAATCAAATTTGCTAATGGTTAAGTTTTGTCCAAAAATTGCTTCATTCGAAGATATTCCTTGATTGAATGAAGTTCCTTGCCACTGGTTATCCCAAGTTAAATTAGAACTCAACAAGGTTCTAGAATACCATCCGGGTTGCAAACCAACGGCTATGTGATTGTCTTTCCCGATTTCAACTGCATAATTGATAGGAACAGTAACTTCATTAATAGAGTATGTACCATCTCCGGCTACATCATTGTAAAAGTTGATTCCTGCCCTTAAAAAGTTTCCGTTATCAAACATTCGCCAGTCTGCGCTAGCAGATATAGTTCTGTAAGGGTTATCTGAAACCGTTAGCCACTGCATTCTAAAGTTGGTAAACAGCTGTAATGCTCCAGGCGCAAATCCTGCTGCTGCTGGATTCAAATAAACCGGTGAGGCCGTAAACATTGAAAAATGCTTGTCTTGTTGTGCGTTAGCACCAATACTCAAACCTAACGTTAATATGATTAAACTAAATTTTTTCATTTTCTTGCTTTTTCAGAATTGGCTTGCCTACCTAATTAATGTTGTATTTCCTTTGAGTATTCCAGCACTGTTGTTCACCATGTTATATTCTAACACCCAGGTGAACACTCCTGAATTTTCATCTTTGCCAAGATATGTTCCATCCCAGCCTATATTTTGATCGAGGGTTTCAAACACTTTTTGACCGTATCTATTATATATTGAAAAGTTTAATGCAGTAATCCCTACTCCTTTTACGAACAATACATCATTATTTCCATCTCCATTTGGCGAAAATGCTGAAGGAACACCGATTCCTTGTACTGAAAATTCTTGTTGGTCTAGATTACTAGAAGTAATAGCAAGAGACTCTGAATCATTTACATGCGTAGTCGCTACTCCTCTTATATAATTAAACCATTTCCCTTCTTTTTCTATAAACTCTGGAATAGAAGGAACTAAAGATTACTCAAATGGAATTCAAAGAACAAATGATGTTGTTAGACTTGAAGTTAATAAGGATAATGCAATAAAATTAGGGTTGACTGAACAAGATATTATGTCAGCAATTGAAATATTCTATGAAGGTTTAGGCTTCAGCATGATGGAAGAAACAAACACAAACCTGATAGTACCTGTTGAGGGAGTTAAATATGACATCACACTTCCATCTCAGGACTTCAACATGGGAGACACAACTGCTACAAGTTTCTTAAGTATGGTTCAAGTGTTTGATTACAACGTATCAAACGCTTTAAAAGTTAAACTTAACGAAGGGGAGGAGTCGTTTGCATTATATTTAACTAACATCCCATTCTTCGACGCAGATGGTAATGTACCGAATCCAAACTTTAATCCAAACGTTCCTGTCGGAGTGTTAATAATTAATGGTGGATTAAGATACAATGAAGCAACAAAAGAAGTATATCAAGTTACTATGGACCAAATTATAAACGGTGAAGACACTGATTTAGTTCTTAGTGAATTAGTGAAGACAGCTGTTTATGATGGAAACAATGAAAGTTCTGTAGTATCTGTTGATCCAAATGCTACTGGATTTGCTAGTATTAGCCGCGACGGTAAAAGTAGAGTTCTTACAGTTACAGCTGCACTAGAGACAGGATATCAACAATCAGATATCGACTCAGCAGTAGCGGAAAAAATAGCTGAATATCAAGATACAGCAGAGTACAAAGAACATTATGATAATATCAAGATTGAAACTGAAGGTAGTTTGATGGACACTGTAGTAGATTTAGCAATAGCAGTATTGCTTGCAATCTTATTAGTTTACATGATCATGGCAATTCAGTTCCAATCACTTGTGTATCCATTCATAGTATTATTTACAATACCATTAGCATTTACAGGTGCATTCTTAGCACTAGCTATTCTAGGATTGCCAATTAGTATGCCGGCGATGATAGGGTTGATAGTCCTTACCGGAATCATAGTAAACAATGGTATAGTACTAATCGATTATATTAATCAAAAAAGACAATCTGGTAAGACAGTTAGAGAAGCGATATTCGATGCTGGAGAAACTAGATTAAGACCGATATTTATGACTGCTTTAACTACTTCAATAGCTTTACTTCCAATGGCTCTAGGATTTGGAGATGGTGGAGAATTACTTCAACCATTAGCAATAACTGCTATAGGAGGGTTATTCTACGCAACAATTCTTACATTATGGGTTGTACCAGTACTTTATGATCTGTTAACAAGACAAAAAGCATAATGGATAAGAAGAAGAGTATAATATTATCATTCATGGAACTTGCTAAAGAAGCAGGTTCTATGAATGAAGTAACTATTAAAGAAGTAGCAATAAAAGCAGGAATTGGTAAAGGTACAGTTTATGAGTACTTTAGTAGTAAAGAAGAGATAATTGTAAGTGTAATAGATTTTGTTATTGGAATGATGATGGACTTGTATTTGATTGATGATGGTTATGAGGAATTAGGATTCAACGATTCCCTTAGAAAATATATAGCTAACGCTTACGAGGCTTCAAAATCAGTTAGTCAAATTATGACACTACAACATGATCAAATTGCCAATAATGTAAAAATGCAAGAAATCAAAGATATAGTATTTAAAAAAATCGCAGACTTTCAAAATCAAAATCTAAAAATCTTTAAGGATAATATATACAAAAAAGGATTGCTTGAAGGCTTGGTATTCGAGACGAATGATGAATACTTAAGAATTGTATTAAGATTGATTGTAAGAGAGTTTCAGGATTCAACTCATATGCAAGATGCTCCACTTGACACAGAAAAACTACAAGACTACTTATATGATATGACAATAAAGTTATTAAAAGCGGAATAGAAATTGAATTGATACACTGTTAACGGACACTAAAAAAGTCTGTTAACTTTTTTTTGATAAAAGAAGGATAAGAGGTGGTAGTGTGAAAAAGAAGGGGAGACCTAAAGGTGGGAAGAATAGAACATGGAATCAGGAAGAGAAATACAGAATTATCTCCAGAGTACTAACTGGAGAAAATAGTGCTTTACAGATAGCAAAGGACGAAAACATTAGTGATGGAATGCTAGCTAATTGGATAAAAAAGTATCAAGAGGGAGGTAAGCAAAGTCTAATTAACAAACGGAAGACCGGTAATCCTTTCGCCAAATATCAGAATAGGAAACATCTAACTAGGTTGGAGCAATTAGAATTTGATAATTTAAAACTTAGACTAGAAAATGAGTTGTTAAAAAAGGGGTTAGTGCTAGAGGAGGTGATCGATCTACAAACGAAATAATTAGAAATATATACAAAACAATATACGATTTAAGGGACTTTTTTTCAGTTACATATCTATGTGATTACCTATGTGTATCTAGAAGTGGCTATTATGATTTTTTGAATAGGGGCGAGGATTATCTAAATCAATATGAAATAAATAAGAGATATTTAAGTGGACTAATCGTTAAAGTTAACAAAAAGCACCCTTCCTATGGATATAGAAGGATAACAGAGTACATCAAGCGAGAGATAGGATGGGTGTTCT
>CAJYBF010000110.1 GCA_913064935.1 uncultured Mollicutes bacterium | reverse complement strand
ATGTACGTAAGATCCTGACTCTAAAGAACCACGATACACACGGATAAATGTCAACTGACCAACAAATGGATCTGTCATGATCTTAAATGCCAATGATGCAAATGCACCATCATCTGTTGATGGAACAATGACTTCTTTCTCTTCATCGTCCATCATAGTACCTTTAATCGCAGGTGCTTCTACTGGAGATGGAAGGTAAGCAACAACAGCGTCAAGTAAAGTCTGAACACCTTTGTTTTTAAACGCTGATCCACATAATACTGGAAACATTTTAACTGCTAACGTACCAGCACGAACTGCTTTTTTAATCATTGAAGTGGAAATTTCTTCCCCTTCCAAATATTGCATCATCAATTCTTCATCGTATTCTGCTACTGCTTCAATTAATTCATCTCTTTTTATTTCAGCTAAAGTTTGCAAATCTTCTGGGATATCAATTTCTGTTGAAACTTCATCAACATTACCATCAAAGTGATAAGCTTTCATTTCAATTAAATCAATTATTCCATCAAATCCGTCTTCAGCACCAATAGGCCATTGTAGTGGCACAGCATTAGCACCAAGTCTATTTTTAATTGTTTCAACTGAGTATGCATAGTCAGCACCGATTTTATCCATTTTATTAACAAAACATATTCTAGGTACCATATATTCGGTAGCTTGTCTCCAAACAGTCTCAGTTTGGGGTTCTACCCCAGCTTGAGCATCCAAAAGGGCCACCGCTCCGTCTAGAACACGTAATGAGCGACTTACCTCTACAGTAAAATCTACGTGTCCTGGAGTATCAATTATATTAATTCTATGTTCATTCCAGTGAGCTGTAGTAGCAGCTGAGGTAATCGTAATTCCTCTTTCTTGTTCCTGAGCCATCCAATCCATTTGAGATCCACCATCGTGTGTTTCTCCAATTTTATGAATTTTTCCGGTATGGTATAAAACACGCTCTGTTGCTGTAGTTTTACCAGCATCAATGTGTGCCATAATACCAATATTTCGTGTTTTATCTAAACTAATTTCACGAGCCATTCTAAACTACTCCTTTTCTATTACCAACGGTAATGAGCAAATGCTTTATTCGCTTCTGCCATTCTATGAACATCTTCACGTCTCTTAACGCTAGATCCCATACCTTTTGCTGCATCCATAATTTCTTTTGCTAATCTTTCTTCCATAGTTTTCTCATTTCTTAAACGAGAATACTGTGTTAGCCATCTTAATCCTAGAGTTGTTCTTCTTACTGGTCTAACTTCAACTGGAACTTGATAGTTAGATCCACCAACTCTTCTTGCTCGAACTTCTAATACAGGCATAATATTATCTAGAGCCTCATTAAAAACTTCGATAGGATTACGATCAGTTGCTTTTCCGATCTTTTCAAACGCTCCGTATAAAATCTTCTCAGCAGTTCCTTTTTTACCATCTAGCATTATGCTATTGATTAATTTCGATACTAGTTTTG
The DNA here is from genome assembly GCA_913064935.1 of uncultured Mollicutes bacterium. Lineage (GTDB taxonomy): Bacteria > Bacillota_I > Bacilli_A > MAG-NZ > MAG-NZ > Zrk6. The sequence goes on along the minus strand of CAJYBF010000110.1, from coordinate 3,436 downwards.
AACTATATATCGGATCTGGTAAAACATCTCTTTTAGGTACATTTCCTTTACGCGGCATACCAATCTCCTCCTTCCATTATTTTGGTCTTCTTGTTCCATATTTAGAACGAGCTTGTTTACGTCCTTCTACACCAGTAGTATCTAAAGTACCACGAACGATGTGATAACGTACACCAGCTAAATCTTTAACACGTCCTCCACGGATTAAGACAACACTATGTTCTTGTAGTGAATGTCCGATTCCAGGGATATACGCTGTTACTTCATGTCCATTTGTTAATCTAACACGTGCGTACTTACGTAAAGCCGAGTTAGGTTTACGTGGCGTCATTGTAGAAACACGAGTACAAACTCCACGTTTCTGTGGTGACATAGTCTTAGTTGCTTTTTTATGGATTGAATTAAATCCAATGTTCAAGTGTCTTGACTTTGATTTAGTAGTTTTACTAGTACGACCGTTCTTAATTAATTGATTAATCGTAGGCATTTTAACTCCTCCTCTCTTTCCACACTTCCAGGTGGTTCATTTTTCTTATTTTTATTAGACCTTGCGCGTAGCAAGGCCTAATACTATAACCTTATTTATTATACTGACAACCAATTGCATTGTCAACATTATTTAAAAATTAATCGAAATTTTCTACACCTTCATACTCAACTTCATCCTCTACAGGTTTTTCGTATTCAATATCAATATTTGATATGATACCCGTTCCAGCAGGAATTAAACCACCAATTATAACATTTTCCTTCTATCCTTTAAGTGGATCTTTTTTTCCTTGTATAACGGCATCTGTTAATACTTTAGTAGTTTGTTGGAATGAAGCAGCACTCAAGAATGATTCTGAATTCACGGCTGCCTTAGTAATACTTAGAATTTCAGTCTTACCAATAGCAGGTCTTAATCCAGTAGATAATGCTAATTTATTTGCATTAAAATACTTTCTTTTCGAGATAACTGATCCAGGAAGTAGGCTAGTTTCTCCTTCTTCGATTATTAATACATTTTTAAACATTTGTCCAATGATTACTTCTATATGCTTATCATTAATCTCAACACCTTGAGAACGATAAACCTTTTGTACTTCTTTTAAAATATAATCTTGAACAGTGTGAGCGTTAGTTGCTCTAAGTAATTCTTTAGGAGAAATAGTACCTTCAGTAAGTGGTTCTCCTAGAGTAACAGAATCTCCTATATCTACTATTAGTGTCGCAGACTGAGAATCAGTTTTGTGTTCCTTAGTTTCATATTTACCTTCAATGATAATATGATACTTATTTTCTCCTAATTCAATGCTCTTAACAACACCAGTAGTTTCAGCTAAAGTCGCTGAGTTTTTAGGTTTTCTAGCTTCAAATAATTGCTCAATTCTTGGTAATCCTTGCGTGATATCGCTTCCCGCAACTCCACCTGTATGGAAAGTACGCATTGTTAACTGTGTACCAGGCTCACCGATTGACTGTGCAGCAATAACTCCTACTGCTTCACCAATTTCAACAATTCCACCTGTAGCTAAGTTCTTACCATAACATTTTATACATAATCCAGTTTTACTATCACAATTCAAATTAGTTCTAACAGGTACTGATTTATGCCCGGCTTTAACTATTGCAGCGGCTAAATCCTCTGTAATGTATTCATTCTTAGAAACGATAATTTGTTTTGTTTTTTTATTAATAACATTTTTGCTGGCATATCGACCAATAATTCTATCCGATAATCCCTCTATAAGAGTTCCATTTTCGTCAATAACATCTTGAACATAAGCACCCTTATCAGTACCACAATCTTCTTCTACGATAATAACTTCTTGAGATACATCAACTAGACGTCTAGTTAAGTATCCTGAATCCGCAGTTTTAAGAGCTGTATCTGTAGAACCTTTACGAGCCCCATGAGTTGAGATAAAGAACTCACTCATTGTTAACCCTTCAATAAAGGCCGAAATGATTGGTAATTCTATCGTTTTACCAGAAGGGTTTGCCATCAATCCACGCATACCTTCCAGTTGTGTAAAGTTAGAAGCATTACCACGAGCACCAGAGTGTGCCATCATGAAGATATGGTTTACATCTGCTTTATCTTCCATTTCTTTTTTAATGTCAGTTTCCAAAGATGCTTTTGCTGTATCCCATTGCTTAATTACTTTCTTATAACGTTCTTCATCAGTTAATAATCCACGTTCATAAGCTTTATTGTAACTTTTAACAAGAGCATTAGCCTTCTTAATAACTACTTCTTTAGATCCAATTACTTTAACATCACTAGCTGCAACAGTAATTCCAGCTAAAGTTGAATATTTGAATCCTAAATCTTTCATCTTATCAAGCATTTTAGAAGTCTCAGTAGTGTGACAAACTTTAAGAACATGAGAAATCAAATCTGCAAGGAATCCTTTTTTAAATGCAGAAACAATTGGAGCTTTTTTAATCATCTTAGCAATGTTTTTACCTTTGTTGATAAAGAACTTATCATCAATTTTATTAACTAAGTTTTCAGTAGTAGGTTCATTTATATATGGAAAGTCATTTACGAAATATTGAGTTGGTATAATTTCATTGAAAATCAATTTTCCGTAAGTAGTAACCATATATTTTGTTCTTTGCTCTTCTGTAAGTTTAAAATTACCAAAGTTTTTAGCAGGAATAGCAATTCTTGTGTGTAAAGTGATTTTTTCATTTTCATATGCTATTTCAACTTCATTAAGATCATTGAATACAGAACCTTCACCAATTTCTCCAACTCTTTCAATCGTTAAATAGAAGTTACCTAATACCATATCCTGAGAAGGCGTAACAACTGGTTTACCATCCTTAGGATTTAAGATATTATTTGAAGCTAACATAAGAAGTCTTGCTTCGGCTTGAGCTTCAGCACTTAGTGGAACATGTACAGCCATTTGGTCACCATCAAAATCCGCATTGAATGCTGGAGTTACTAATGGATGTAAACGAATAGCTTTACCTTCAACTAATTTTGGCTCAAACGCTTGAATTCCTAATCTATGTAATGTAGGGGCACGGTTCAATAGAACTGGATGCTCTCTAATTACTCTTTCTAATACAGGCCATACTAATGGATCTTCACGATCAATTAATATTTTAGCTTTATTAGTACTCATATTAGGTTCTATTTCACTAACTATCATTTCTCTTATAACGAATGGTCTGAATAATGACAATGCCATTGTTTTAGGTAATCCACATTGATGAATTTGTAAATCTGGTCCCACAACGATTACTGAACGACATGAATAATCAACACGTTTTCCTAAAAGGTTTTGTCTAAATTGACCTTGTTTCCCTTGTAAGGATTCTGATTAAGATTTTACAGGTCTGTTTTTCTCCATTTATCGGCGATTCTCTTTACTCAAGTTGCCAATTACCGCATACACAGCTTCTTGACTCCTACGCTTTTCATTCTTACTCTTTCCTT
>CAJYBF010000109.1 GCA_913064935.1 uncultured Mollicutes bacterium | reverse complement strand
TTCCACAATATCCCTTACCAGATCTTAATCCACCTACCAATTGATAAATTGTATCAGCTGTTTCACCTTTGTAAGCAACGCGACCTTCTATGCCTTCAGGAACTATTTTTTTAGCTTCTGTACTTTTTTGGAAATATCGATCACTCGATCCACGATTCATCGCAGCAAGAGATCCCATTCCTACGTAAACTTTAAATCTACGACCTTGAAAAACAACCTCTTCTCCTGGAGCTTCTTTACATCCAGCAAGTAATGAACCTAACATAACAGAATCTGCTCCAGCAGCAATTGCTTTTGGTATATCACCGCTTAGTTTAATTCCACCATCAGCAATAATGCATACGTTTTTATCCTTACAAAACTCATAAATGTTATTTACAGCTGTTAGTTGAGGTACCCCAACTCCAGCTACAACTCTAGTTGTACAAATAGATCCCGGACCTACTCCTACCTTAAGTGTATTAGCACCTGCTTCGATTAAATCTTTCGCAGCTTCAGCAGTAACAATGTTCCCAGCTACAATATCTAGTTTTGGATATTTGTTTCTTATATCCCTAACTGCATTAACAACACCAGCGCTGTGTCCGTGCGCACTATCAACAGTTATTACGTCTACTCCAGAATTTACCAATGCCTCAACTCTGTCCATTAACTCTGCTCCAACACCTACAGCTGCTCCAACTCTCAAACGTCCTTTTGAATCTTTACAAGCATTAGGGTAGTTAACTACATTATCAATGTCTTTTATAGTAATTAATCCTTTAAGCATATTGTTCTCATCAACGATTGGAAGTTTTTCTATTCTATTATTAGATAAAATAATCTTAGCACTTTCTAATGATGTTCCAATAGGAGCCGTTATTAGACCTTCTTTAGTCATAACATCTACAACTGGAGTATCATCAAGATTTCTATACTTTAAATCTCTATTAGTTATAATTCCTAATAGTCGTCCATTTTCTTCAACTACTGGTAATCCACTTATTTTATAAGTAGATAATATATCCTCTGCGTCTCTTAAGGTTGATTCTTTACCTAAAGTGATCGGATTTGTAATCATTCCGCTTTCACTACGTTTAACTAAATCAACTTGTTCAGCTTGTTCAGCGATATTCATATTCTTATGAATAAAACTAATTCCACCTTGTCTCGCTAAAGCTATTGCTAATTTAGCTTCAGAAACGGTATCCATAGCAGCTGAAACAATTGGGATATTCATCTCAATGTTTGGAGTTAGAAATGTTTTCAAACTCACCTCGTGTGGTAAAACATTAGATTTACCGGGTACTAATAGTACATCATCATACGTTAGCCCAACTTCGATTAATTTTCCATTTAAAATTGACATAACACCCTCCTATTTTATAACTTGATATCCTATATCTTTTCTATAGAATAAATTATCACATTTTATATTTTCTACAGTCTTATAAGCATTTTGTTTTGCTAAAGCCAAAGTGTCACCTTCACCAACAACAAATAATACTCTTCCACCATTAGTTTTATAATCACCATCAAAGCTCGTGCCCATATGATATATCATTGAATCATTTGATAATCCAGTTATCTCAAACCCTTTTTCATAACTTCCTGGGTATCCAGTAGATGCTAATACAACGCCTAAAGTCTGTTTATCACTCCACTTAAGTAGTGGGTCCACACCATCCATTATGTCCAACATTACTTGAATTAAATCATTTTCAAGCCTAGGTAACACAACTTCAGTTTCAGGATCCCCAAATCTTGCATTAAATTCAATAACCATCGGTCCAGATTTTGTTAACATCAAACCACCATAAAGGATTCCTCTAAAACTTCTTCCATCATCAACCATCGCTTTCGCAACTGGCTTCATAATAAATTCAATTGATTCTCTTATGGCTTCTTCAGAAATTATTGGTACTGGAGAGTAAGCTCCCATTCCACCAGTATTTGGTCCTAAATCACCATCGTAAGCACGTTTGTGATCCTGTGCAATTTCCATAGGGTAAACATTTTCTCCATCAACAAACGCCATTAATGAAAATTCTGGTCCTTCTAAATAATCCTCGATAACTACACTACCTTTACCATATTTAGTATCTAAAAACATATCTACCAATGCAGTTTCAGCACTTTCTATATCTAGAGCTACAACTACGCCTTTACCAGCTGCTAACCCATCATACTTTATTACTAAGGGTACACCTTTTCTATCTAAGAATTCTTTAGCTGATTTATAATCAGAGAAAGTCTTATGAGAAGCAGTAGGAGTATTATGTTTTTCCATTAGTTCTTTTGCATATTGTTTTGAAGCCTCTATGATACTCGCTTTCTTACTTGGTCCAAATATCTTTAGACCCATTTTCTCAAAAGCATCAACAATTCCAATAACTAAACTAGATTCAGGTCCAACTATTGTTAAATCTATATTTTTCTCTTTAGCGAACTTAGCCAAAGCATCAATATCAGTTTCATTTATATCTACAAACTCACACCCAACCATACCAGGGTTCCCAGGTGCAACAAATACTTTACTAACTCTTTTTGACTGAAGAACTTTACAAGCGATTGCGTGTTCTCGCCCACCTCTACCAATAATTAATATATTCATTAGTGTTTAAAGTGTCTCATTTTAGTAAACACCATAGCTATCCCTAAATCATCACACGCTTTTATTGACAACTCATCCCTGATCGATCCTCCTGGTTGGATAATAGCTTTAACTCCATACTCATTCGCAATTTTAACTACATCATCAAATGGTAAGAATGCATCACTTGCAAGAACTAAATCATTAATATGATTATGTTCCTTAGCCCATTCAAGGGCGATTTTTGCAGCTCCTACTCTACTAGTTTGACCTGCCCCTATTCCAACAGTCATTAAATCTTTAGCTAGTAAAATTGCATTAGATTTGACATGTTTACAAGCCTTCCATGCAAACATCAAATCACTCATTTCTTCTTTTGAAGGGTTACGTTTAGTAACTACTTCTAAGCTATCTATTTTTCCACTGTCCAAGTCTTGAACAAGCAACCCACCGCTTACACTTACGAATTGTTTTTCATTTACTATACCACTCATATCAACAGTAATCAACCTTAAATTCTTCTTTTTTGTTAATACTTTTAAAGCACCTTCGCTAAATGATGGGGCAAGTATAATTTCTAAGAATATATCCTTCATTTTCAAAGCCACTTCTTCAGTTACTTCTTGGTTGGTTGATACGATCCCACCATAAATAGAAACTGGGTCTGAGGCATATGCTTTTTTCCAAGCATCATCTATATTATTACCAATCCCAACACCGCATGGGTTCATATGTTTAACCGCAACAACTACTGGTTTATCAAATTCTTTTGTTATTTGCAAGGCAGCATTTCCATCTTGAATATTATTATAACTCATCGCTTTACCATGAAGCTGTTTCCCATAGGCAAGTGAGTATGAAGAATGTGACCCCTTATAAAACTTTGCCTTTTGATGTGGATTTTCGCCATATCGTAGTTCTTGTTTTAGTTCATAAGACAATGTTATGCTTTCAGCGTACTCATCTTTAATTTCTTTTGTTAAATAATTAGAAATAGCAGCATCATATGACGCTGTATGTCTAAACACCTTGGCAGCGAGTTTAGATCTTGTTTTGAATGACGTCTCTCCATCTTTCTTAAATTCATCAATTACTAAATCATAATCCGATGAGTCACACAACGCCGTAACGAACCTTTGATTCTTAGCTGCACTCCTAAGCATAGAAGGTCCACCTATATCTATGTTTTCGATTGCTTCTTCATAAGTTACATCGTCTTTTGCGATCGTTTCCTTAAAGGGATACAAATTAACTACTACCAAATCAATATACTTAATATTATTATCTTCAACTTCTTTAACGTGGTTAACGTTGTCTCTAACACTCAATAATCCACCATGAACGAGTGGATGTAATGTTTTAACTCTTCCATCAAGTATTTCTGGAAAACCAGTGAATTCATCTATTGAGATAACTTTAATTCCAGATTCCTCAATCGATTTCTTTGTTCCACCAGTTGAAATTATGCTGAAACCAAGTTCAACTAATTCCTTAGAGAATTTAACTATATTTGTTTTATCACTAACGCTAATAAGTGCATATTTCATTTACTGTTCCTCCAATACCTTTTGAATTGTTTTTGGATAAAGTTCATGTTCTAGTTCATGAGTCATTTGCCTTACTTTTTCTAGGGATTTATTAACAATTGTAAATCCAGATTGTTCAATTATTTTACCAGTATCTACTCCACTGTCTACATAAAAAATAGTTACACCTATATTAGAGGCTTTATCGTTATAAGCATCTTCAATTGAATTAATTCCGGGATAATCTGGGAGCATCGATGGATGGATGTTAATTATTCTTCCCTCATATTCATCCAAGAATGTTTTACTAAGTAATCTCATATACCCAGCTAATACGATTAGTTTAACATCTCTGACTTTCAAGTAATTAATTATTTCCTTTTCATAAATACTTCTGTCTTTATAATCCTTATGATTAAAAATATATGTTTCTATACCTAATGAATTAGCTCTTTCAATTACAAATGCATTAGCTTGATTACAAACTAAAATATCCACATTATAATCGTATTCCTTACTGGACTCAACAATGGATTGAAAATTAGATCCATTTCCAGATGCAAACACTGCAATCTTGCTCATATAAGATTCACTCCTAAAGTTTCAGAAACTTCACCAATCAAGTATGAGTCCTCCCCATTATCAGCAAGTATTTTAAATGTTTTAGATACCTCATCTTTATCAACTATGATTGTCATTCATATTCCCATATTAACTATATTAAACTCCTCACGGTGATCTATGTTTCTAAATTTTTCTAAATAATGAAATTTTTTAGCCATTTTAATACTTGATTCATCAATA
>CAJYBF010000108.1 GCA_913064935.1 uncultured Mollicutes bacterium | reverse complement strand
AGACCGATAAGACAATTAACAAGAAAACATCGTTTGTAGCATAAATCTCTTCGAGAAAACATTGAGAATAAAATCACTAATAGACCTAGAACTACGGCGTTTACTGCAAGGAATCCTAACCATGGAGCAAAGATTGCATAGAACATTCATAAGATAATCAATAGAGCTCCAAAAATAGACAACAGTGTCTGTTTAAGCATAAATTTCACCCCCTTATCTTGAACTAAGCTTAAATCCATGTGCACAGTACAGCTCATTTTAATATATGTACTAGCCATTTAAACGTTAGAGATAAATGTACTGATTTGTCCACGATTCTTACAAGTACGAGGTTATTCTCTTGTATTTTCGGAAAACAGATATCTTTGAACATTAACTCTCACAATCTTTATTAAACTCTGTACACTGAAATTGCCAAGTTTCATATTATAAAATAGTTATAGTGTTATGTTTAATTGAAGATGAGTGAGGTGAGTATATTGAATTTTAAAAGTGAGATCTTGAAGCTGCAAGAAAAAATTGGGGAAATTCTTGAGGAAAACTTAATCTTGAAACGCTTACTAGTTAAGCTTAGAGATAAGGAAAAAGCATTGGAACTTAAGGTAAGCGAACTTTGGTTTAGCAATCAAAAACTGCATACAGAAATTAAAGCAGTACTAATCGAACTTAACAAGAAAGTAGACTTAATTGATAAAGCAGTTGACAGTAATACGACTACTCTAAATAATTTGATTAAATAGAGTTATAGTATAGTTCAAGCAAAATGATTCAAGATTGAAATCATATCGTAGGGAATTGTTACTATTCACTTCGATATTTTTTCTATGCAAATTTCATTACCATGATTGAATTTAGAACTGATCTAAAAACCAGCCGTAAAGGGTGGTCATTTTTTCAATAATTAAATAATAGTTTTTCTAGTTGTTAGTAGCAAGATTACTTATTCATTATTGGGGGGCGACTATATATACGACCCCAAGGGGGTATATATATAGTCATATCGACGTTAAATACTAATGGTGGTGTTCAGATTTTATTGCTAATACATTCTCTAATTTGAACTCTAGTAACATCTCTTTTTTGATTGCAGCTATGATTGTTTTTCTTACGCTCTCGTTTGTTTCTAGTATTTTTTCAACGGCTATTGCTGGTGGAACACATTCCTTTAATTTACAAATTACAAAATTAATTTTGTCTCCTTCAGCACGTAGAATATGCGCAAGTGCTAATTCCTCTTCAGCGATAGATACTAGTAACAAGTTAATAGCATAATCTCTAGAATATTTCTCCATAGTCGCTCCCCCTCTCTTCTCCTTATATTATGTAAAGTTCAAAGATGGGGATGGATTATTTAATCATAGGATAGTGTAAACTTTGTGAAAACGTCATAAGCAATGGTTAATTAAGGATGGTTTAGAGATATAAGGCTACACAAAAATTATTTAATCATAATACTATATAAGGAATAAGGAGGAGATAGACCGATGAAAAATATAGAATCGAATAATCGTAGTGATAATGTTGACAACCAGAATATGAGGGAAAAACTAGAAGCATTGAACGATACATTGAGTGAACAAAAAGAAGCACTTGAATCTATATGCCTTGAATCCTATAAAATGGTAAGGAACTTCTATAATAAAACTGTTCAATCGAATCTCTCTTACAAAGAACTAGATAATTTAGATAAGAGTTACGCTGATCTGCTAAAGGCAATTCATTACCTAGAAATCATTCTTAGTAATAAAAATAATACAATTACGGAATTTACTCGAAAAGCTTATTACCAAACTACCTCTGAATTGGATTATGACTCTAAGGCGGACCCTCTATTTACAAGATGGTAGACAAGGATAGTAATAAAAGTATAATGGAATTTGTTATATGATATAATTAGCACATCACAATTATAGGATTTCTTAACTAAACTACCACGAAGCACACATAAGTCAACGAAACTGTTAGAATGGCTACCATAAACGGCGCAATCGCTCTTAATGTGGATGATAAGATAGGTAGTATTGAGATAGGGAAATAGGTTGATATTAAGAGAATTATAAGCGGTTTTAAGGAATGCTATTACCGAATCAAAGAAGAATCTTTGAAGATGGCAAAAGGACAAGAGTAACCTTTTGTTATGATAAATGTAGATAAAAAAACTGTTTTAAGAGGAGAATAACATATGAAACAATCACTTGTACATGTAACATTAGTAGTAAAAGATTATGATGAGACTTTAGAATTTTATATTAACAAACTCAACTTTGTATTAATATCTGACTTAGCTTTACCTGGAACCGACGACAGATGGGTTGAAATTGCACCTCCTGGATCACCCGGTAAAGAGGGTACAACAATTGCTTTATCAAAAGCAAATGATACAAAACGTGAATCATTTATAGGAAATCAAACTGGTGGTAAGGTATTTTTATTCTTAGGTACAGCCGACATATGGAAAGATTACGATGAAATGGTTTCTAAGGGCGTAGAGTTCGTACAGAGTCCTGTTGATCAACCTTATGGTATAGTAGCAATCTTTAAGGATTTGTATGGTAACTTGTGGGACTTCATACAACGTAAGTAATATATAAAAAGAGCATATATGCTCTTTTTATATAGTTTAACCTCATACCTCAAGGGAATAAATAAACCATTCATTCTCGAAAACCCATCTATGTTCGATGATTATTTATCTACTAAGAAAAAATATGATTCTAGTTTAGGTGGATATACAAATGCAGTAAATAACAGATCGAACTTTTCGCAAAGGGAATTTCTAGATCTATATTACAAATTAGTATCTACTCACGAGGAACTTTCTGTATTGATTAGTTCTTTACAAGACATGATAGAGATAAAAAGCATTGAATATGTTCTTAGTAGTATTGATGAGTGATAAACCAACTTATAAGTTACTTTATTGCTATGATTAGAAATCTCGAATGTATTTATGTTTGATTAGTACTCATAAATAAGGTAAAATATGACAACTAGAGTTATATGGGGGTACCGTATGAAGAAGTGTGCAGCTTTTTTTGATATTGATGGCACAATCTACCGTGAAGGTTTAATAACAGAATTATTTAAAAAATTAATAACGCATGAACTTGTTTCTGAAAATACTTGGGTAGATGCAGTAAAACCTGCGTTTATGAAATGGGATAAGAGACAAGGATATTATGATGAGTATTTGGACCGTATGGTTGAAATGTATATTGAGTCGATTATAGGAGTAAGACAAGATCATATTACTCACATAGCCAAAAGAGTAATTGAGCAAAAAGGTGAAAGAGTGTACCGTTTTACGAGAAGTGAAATAGAAAGACATAATAAAATCGGTAATATGGTTATAGCTATTTCTGGGTCACCTGTTGAGTTAGTTTCTGAGATGGCTAGAAAATATAATTTCGATGATTATAGAGGTACCACATACGTATTAGATTCTGATAACAGATATACAGGTGAGATAATACCAATGTGGGATAGGGAATCTAAAAGAAAAGCAATATTAGATATTGCAAAGCAGTATGATCTAGACCTAAGGCATTGTTACGCATATGGTGATACTACAGGGGATTTAGTTATGCTAAGTCTTGTAGGACATCCTTATGCAATTAACCCTACAAAAACGCTTATCGAAGCGATAAAGAAAGACAGTGATTTGTCAAAGAAAGTCACTATCATCGTTGAAAGAAAAGATATGATTTATCAAATCCCTTTGGCACTTGTCGAAGTAGATTTATTGAAAGAGTAATCTATATAAAGCATCGAACGAAAATTAAGTTTTTGAAAGGAAGCATTATGTATACTATTATATATTTCAGTCCAACAGGAAACACACTTCATTTAGCAAAGAAATTAGCAAGTAATTTAGGAGAGAATAAAGTTGAAATACTTCCACTTGAGTTTACTGATCCAAAACAATTATCTAAGAACGATCATCTAGTATTAATGCATCCTATTCATGGATTTAATGCTACGCGTACTGTAAAACGTTTTGTAAAGAACTTACCTGCTGGGATATACAAGAAAGTAAGTATAATTTCAGTTGGATGTAATACTATGTGGTTAAACGATGCAGTATCATCTGACTTAAGGAAAGTACTAGTTAAAAAGAACTATCAAGTAGTGGTTGATGAAGTTTTAGCGATGCCACTTACATTTGTGATGAGTTTCCCAGAAGATGCAGTTGAAAAGTTATTTGATGAATCTGAGACAAGAATAGAGGAAATCAGCAAAGCGCTGGAAAATAACAAAAAAAGTGAAAAAGATGTTTTGTTTAAGTCGAAGCTGATGAACTTTATTGGTAAAGTTGAGGATCCTGCGGCGAGAATGTTTGGGTTAGAACTTCACGCGACAAAGGATTGTAATTCATGTAGGTTATGTTGGAACATTTGTCCTGAAAAGAACATAAAACCTAATAATAAAAATAAACCCAAGTTTGGGTTTAAATGCATGATGTGTATGAGATGTATTTACAGTTGCCCGCAAGAAGCTATAACCCCATATATCTCTAAGTTTATGACGATAAAGGGTGGGTACCATATTAAGAAGTAGTTCACCTAGTGCTAATTTAGAATTTAAAAAGATTGTCATTTATAAAGACAATCTTTTTTATTGTAAGTAATATGTTTATGAAAACTTAGTTTAAGAAATAGTGAATTAATGATCATGGCCAGAATAATCTTCATGGTGAAGTATTCCGTACTCTCCACTTTCTGGATGTGCAAACATTTCACCTTTTGGTGGATAGAATGTAAACACAGAATATAGAGCGAACAATAGTAACGGTATCATTATTGCGATATATTTAGAGCCTTTGATTAATTTATTAGAATAAGATAAATTATGTGCAATATAAGAAGCCGCCACAATCACAATGAAAGTTATTATGATGTCGATAGTCAAACTCTCAGCAATA
>CAJYBF010000107.1 GCA_913064935.1 uncultured Mollicutes bacterium | reverse complement strand
ATACAACTAATGGAATTAGGACTACCTACTTTATTAGTTGCTAACATGATAGATGAGTTGAAAAGAAGTGGATACGAATTAGATGAGAAGAAATTAAGTGAATTACTCAATGTAGTAGTCATATCTATGAGTGCTTTGAAGGCATCTAGTGACGATGCCGATACTGTTGCTCAAGTCTTAGAAAATATGAAACCAAGATCAGGATTATTAATTGATTACGGTGAAACCGTGGAAAATGCTATAAGTGATATCAAAACTTTGTTAAGATTCGAAACTTTGCATGTGAAAAAAAGATGGTTAGCTACTCAGATTTTAGAAGGTAATGATAGTATCTTTGAATACATTGATTTAGTTAAGAAACAGGATATTCTTTCAATAGTACATGAAACAGAAAAAAAATTAATTAGTAACAATGAAGCTCTGTCTTTAAAAGGAGCAATATATTATAAGAGAAAAGAGTTTATTTCAAGGACTTTAGATAAATGTTTAACACAAGTTCATGAGTTAAACCATCTAAAGAGCACTAATAAGCTCTTAGATAAATATTTAACTCATCCTATCTTTGGTACTCTTATATTTTTCGCTGTTATGATTATGGTATATCATATAAGTTTTGGTAGCGGATTTTTAGGAGTAGGAAGTTTCTTAACAGGCGTCTTTGAAGTGGTTTATGATCAATTTTTAGTATTAGCAAGTGCAGGCTTAAATGCAATAGGTCTTAAGTCAGGAGAATTTGTCAATCAGTTGTTAATTGGCGGTGCTCTGACAGGAGTAGGAGGAGTTCTAGTCTTCTTACCTCAAATTGTAGTCTTGTTTATTCTTTTATCAATAATTGAAGGAACGGGTTATATGTCTCGAGTTGCGATTAGTATGGACAGCGTGCTGGCGAAATTCGGAATGAATGGTAAGAGTATAGTTCCTATGGTAACAGGATTCGGTTGTACTGTTCCTGCTATAATGGCTACTAGAACCATAAATAACAAAAAAGAAAGGTTTTTAACCATTCTTACATTACCTTTCATTTCTTGTGCAGCAAGATTACCTGTGTATGGTTTTTTTGTATCGATATTCTTTGAAAAAAATCAGGCATTAATTATATTCTTTATTTACATATTAGGAGTGATGATTGCATTATTAAGTGGAAAATTATTCTCCTTAAGCATTTTTAAAGATGCTGACTCTAACTTTGCGATTGAATTACCACCGTACCGTATACCACATTTAAAAAATGTATTATTACAAGCTTTTGATAAAGCAAAAGGGTTTATCAAAAAAGCAGGTACATATATCTTGATAGGTTCAATTGCGATTTGGTTCTTAATGGCTGTAGGACCGCATTGTATAACTTAAATAGCTGAGGAAAGTTACTTAGCTCATATATCGAACTTCTTTAGTCCTATCTTTAAACCATTAGGATTTGGGACGTGGCAAGCAACTAGTGCAATCTTTACTGGTATTTTAGCAAAAGAAGCAGTAGTATCTTCATTAACTGTTATTTATGGAACTAAAGAGATGGTTATGGCAGCATTCACAAGTGTTACTGCATTTACGTTCGTTATATTCATATCTCTTTATACACCTTGTATTGCGACAATAGGTACTATCCGTGCCGAAACGAATTCAAGAAAATGGATGTTATTTAGTATTATCTATCCATTCGTTGTAGCTTACGGAGTTGCGATGTTGATTAAAAGCACATTCTTAATATTCTAAAGGGGACTTGTCCACTTTTTAATTTAGGGGAAATTCCCCATAAATCAAAGACTACGATGAAGGTATTATTATTTTTTGACCAACTTCTAATGCTGGACTGCTTAAGTTATTTGCGTTTAACAATTCTGTAACTGATATACCGTATTTTTGGGCAATTAAAAATGCACTGTCATTAGGTTTCACTGTGTAAAATTTAAAGTCTTTTGGAGCAACATAAGGTACCATTATTTTTTGGCCATCTACAAGCATATCTGAACTTAAATCATTTATTTTTAGAATGTTTTCTGGAGTTGTATTAGATTTCTGAGCTATTTTGAACAAGGAATCATTAGGTCTAACTATGTATGGAATGTATTTAGGTGCCTTGTAAGGTAATCCTGAATACTCAGCTGTACCCTTTACAATAGCTTCAGCATAATTAGGCCATTCATAGTAAAGTTTTCTATCTGAATCAGTGTCTGCAAATCCATACTCTACAATTATAGATTGGATGGGTCTAGTGTCTCTATGTATGTAATAAAAGTCATTTCCTAAGCGATTTTCTCTATCGTAAATTGCTCGTGTGGATTGACCTGCTTTAAAAAGTTCATTACTTAGAGTATCTGAAAGAGAATCATCATCATGCACACTGTGGATGAACTCTGCTCCTGTGCCTCCACCAGAGTTTACGTGATTGCTTAATGTAATCACGTTTTCGGATTGACCAAACGCCCCGTTTATAACCTCTACTCTTTTTTTAGGTGGTAACGTTATATCATCATATCTAGTCATTTTAACAGGGATTCCTAATTGATTAAATCTGTCAAATTGATATTTTGATATATCTAAATTCATATCTTTTTCTGTCCATAGATCGTTACTTCCGCCCCCTGGATCACTACCTCCATGACCAGGATCAATTACTATCATATATTTCCTCCTATAGAAATAAATATTATTATTTTCTATTTTAGTATATGAGTAATACATTTTAATGTTTAATATATAGGATTAATATCTGAAATTTTTAATAAGTTAGGAAAAAAAGAGTATAATTAGATAGAACGATATTAAATCATGCAAGGGGAGATTATATGAGAACTAGTGTAATCAGGAGATTTGGAAGTTTAATAATCGATAGTTTTGTTTTACTATTACTTTCGCTACCGTTTATTCCTATATTTGTTAAAATAACAACAGATTTTGAATATAGTGGACTTTTTATAAAAAGAGGGTCATTTATTATTGAGCAAACTCCATTTTTTGAAGCTTATCAGAGTTACTTGATTAAATTAATTGGTTGGCCTTTGGTTTTTTCCTTAGTTACAATAATACTTTACTATATTCTTCTACCAATGTATTGGGATGGTTATACCGTAGGAAGAAAGTTATGTGGAATCAAGGTCAAATCGCAAGACAAGGAAAAGTTGAAATTTGGGCAGATGTTTTTAAGAGAAGTTGTTTTTAAAAGGTTATGGTGGTCAGTAACATTAGGCGTTGGTATGGCTATTGATTTCTTTATGGTTGTTCTTAGAGATGATAAGCAAACAATAAGAGATATAATAACAAATACAGAAGTTATAGAAAACCATGGAGAAAGTGTTAAGAAGGAATATCTAGATTATTAACTTGTAGGGATGAGGAGACTCATCCTTTTTTGATAATAAAATTATAGTTGTTTTTATGATGAATAACATTAAGGTGAGATTATGAAGATAGGTCAATTCGCAATACTTAATGGAGTATTATTAGATACTTTGAGATTTCAATTATGAAAACAAGTAAAATGGATAACATTGAAAATACAATATAGGAAAAGGTAAGCTTACGCTTACCTTGTGTTTATTAGATATTTTTTTCCTTGTAATTTTCTTTTGGAACTCTGATAAAGAATCTAGGGACTCTACTAATGATGTCTCCATAGTCACTTTTATTTCCTAAGAGTTTGCTTTCCATTTTTGGTACACTGTACAAGTTGAATAGAAGAAGCATACTCACAATCCCTAATAAGCTTATCAAATCAAGATTGATTGATATACTCACTACAAAACATCCAGTCCAAAATGTTAACTCTCCAAAATAGTTAGGGTGACGGGAGTATTTCCATAAACCAGTGTTGATTGAGTGCTTATAACCTGAATGTTTATGTTCTCTCAATTGACCGTCTGCGAAGTAACTGATTAAAGCTCCAGCTATCATAATAAATGCACCTATAAAGACGTATAATCCGTCGTTTACTACATTTATTAGTACGTGATATATTGGATAAAGACCTAAGAAAACTATCAACGTCGGAAACAAGTGAATTCCAAATAGACTTATGAACCAGTAAATTCTTTTAAATTTATTTCTGAAATCAACATATCTAAAATCTTCTCTTTTGAATCCTCTAAAATCTAGATACCAATTGGCTGTCAATCTATATGCCCAGACGATAACTCCGAACAAAATGACATATGAATAAAAAGAAAAGTTACTAACTGAGTACATCCAAGCTAATATAATGAATGGCGGAACGATGCTCCAGTATGGATCATATATACTTGAATTATTGATAGATATACTAAAAATATAAATAATGATAGTCATAATTATATCAATTATAAGCGTGTTCCATAGTAGATCAATTTAATTATTTAGATAAAAGAATAATATAGCACCTACTGTTAATGACAACAAATAAGCAATCAAAGTTAACAACAAAGATTTCTGTCTTTCCATGATACCCTCCCGTAATTATATTTCTTTAAGTTTATCATATTATACTACATTAAATAAACATCTAATAACCTAGAGGATACTAGTTTATACGAAGTACCTAACTTTCTCTTCAGTAGGTGTACTACATATTTAAGATTCTTAATCGAACATATACTAATACATAAGATTTGAAAAGGAGGATATGATGAACAATTATTATGAGTTGCCACGAGCAAATGGATTCCCACAAGAAGAACAAGTACAGAGTAATGATATGATTCAAGAGGATGCACGGTTACTAGCTGGGCTCGGAATTGGAGTGCTAGGTTTTGGAGTAGGTAGACCAGGTTATGGTTATGGATACGGTAGACCAGGTTATGGTTATGGATACGGTAGACCAGGTTATGGTTATGGATACGGTAGACCAGGTTATGGTTATGGATACGGTAGACCAGGTTATGGTTATGGATACGGTAGACCGGGTTATGGTTATGGTAGACCATGTTGTGGATACGGCAGACCAGGTTATGGACACGGCAGACCAGGTTAT
>CAJYBF010000106.1 GCA_913064935.1 uncultured Mollicutes bacterium | reverse complement strand
TTACACCATAAACGGTTTCACCACTAACTACATAAGTACCATCAGTTAATACTCTCTAATCATATACTAAATTAGTTAATGCAGCTTCAGTAGCAGTGATTATACCTTCCATACCAATAGTACTTCCAGCGATTTGATCAGTGTATGCATGACTAACACCTTCAGCGAAATCAAATCCACCAGCTATTTGACCTGGTAAAGATATACCATTGTCATAATCTTTAGAATCGAATAATTGGAATGGATTACCTTGGTTTTTAACTACAGCTTCACCATAAGCTCTAGCTTGAGTGTCCCATCCACCAGGTAAAGGATAACCTTCTTCTCCTAGAATCCATTTTGTTGCATGTCCACCATCGATATCTGAAGCTAAAGTAGCATCAGCATAAACACCAGCGATACGACCATAAGCATCAACAGCTACGAATGAAGTATAGTAAGATACACTTGATCCAACTAATCTTCCAGTAACACCGAATTCATATCCAGCTTCATATAAACCAGATACAGGTGTAGTAGCTAATACATCAGTTTCTTCTAATGCAGCAGCACCAATTAAGATTTCTTGAACTAATGCTAATAACTCATCAACGTTTGTAAGGTTCATACCCGGAACATTGATAGCAGTAACTAAGTTACCAGATGTAGCAGTATCTACACCATAAGTTGTTTGATCAGCAATAATTTTCGAAATTAATAAATCAGTTTGCCCTACCCAAGTATCATCACCAAGGATTTGGCGTGATTCGTGAGCTACGATTGCAGATAATTCAGCAATTTCAGCTTGATGAATACCTACTACTAAATCATTTGCAGTGATTGCATCTGATGCAGTTGGGTAATCTGTGAAATCAGCATTTGAAGCGATAGCTCTATAAGTGTGAGGTACTGATTTCCCATCACCTTCGATGTAAACGTATAATTGACCATCTTCGTCAACTAAAAACTCACTTGTAGTTTTTGTTTCATCAAACATAATTCCAGCGATTTTACCGTAAGTATCTACGATTACTACTGAATATGTATAGAATCCGTTTTCAGCTATTTCAGTATTATTGAAATATACACCCGGTTTGTAGAATCTTGTATTTTCTACATTTGTTGGTACTTCTACTATAACTTCAACAGTTATAGTTTCCCCAGGAATTTCTACGATAACTTCGATTTCTTCCCCTGGAACTTCTACATAGATAGTATCACCAGGAACGTCTACGTACTCTATAACAGTTTCGTAAATGATCTCAGGATCAACTTGACTACAAGCAGCTAAAGTTATAACTAAAGCAAGTGCAGCCAATAATGAAAATAATTTTTTCATGTGTAATTTCCTCCTCTTTTTATTTGATTACGTCTCATTATATAAGAGGGGGGGGGGATAGTCTAAGCACTTTGAGTAGAGTTGTGAACATAATGTGTTTTTAGTGTGACCAAATTATGGAAATAAATATTTATAGTCTACCAAAGAAAAAAGCGCATATCTATGCGCTTCTATCGATTGACCTCAATAATCTCCATAATTTTCTCTACAGCATCTAATGATGAAACTGCGATTCTATTATTCGAAATTGTGTAAAGGTTGTTATCTAAGAACAAACCTTTGTAAATATAGTCATAATCATCAGTTTTTCCGTGAGTTGCGTATCCTTTGTGTACAAAACCATTTTCTAAACTGAAATCATATATCATGAATCCACTTTGACTCTCCCAATAGTTCCCGCTAGATATAGTTTGTGACAATGGGAATCCAAGAATACCTTTACTCATATTGAACATTAAGTCTTTATGGTTGTAAGTAACACTTGACCAGTTCCAATTGTTTTCCCCATTACCAATTATTTGTTTGTGAATTTCTTCTACACTAATAAGTCCATTTTCATCCACAACATCATAATCGATTTCATAAACAGATAATTTCATTCCAGTTACTCTTCCATCGTCATTTGCTTCAAAACCAATTCCAAGCACATGAGTTGAATCAATTTGTTGAATGTAACTTGAATAACCTGTTATTTCTAATTCACCTAACTTTTTAGGTTCTTCAGGATTAGATAAGTCAAATACATAGAATGGATCTGTTTGTCTAAATGTTACTAAATAAACGATATCTCCTACAAATCTTGTAGATTGCAATCTTTCTTCAGGTTTACCAATCATGTCTTCTTTTGTTTCACCAACAACAGATATTACTGAAAGTTTTTCATCTAAAACATAAAGTCTATTCATTACATCTTGACCCCAACCTGTAGTAGTCGTGATTCTAAAGTTTCCTTTATATTCATCCATACTGAATTGGTTAACTGGATTACCTTTAACTTCACCAGTAGCTGTTAATTCAACATCATTTTCAGTTAAACTAAATTTACTAATAGTAGTTACCAATTCTGCTTCTGAATAATCACTTGATACAGTATTAAGTGTTCTTTCGATAAGTCCACCAAAATAGTATCTTTGATCAACTGTATAAATATTGTTATTTGAAACATATAAATTGTGAGATGAACCACCTAAGATAGATTCAACATCTATTTCGTTATCTGTTAAATTAATTCCATAGATATTAGTAAATCCATATGGATCTGTTCCTTCTATGTAAATTAAATCTTCATAGTTACTAGTAAACTCTTCTCCATTTATATAATAAGTAGGAAGAATCTCAATTTCTTTATTTTCTTCTACCATATTGTAGTTGAAGTGCTCATTTGTAATGATAAATAAATCATCACCAATTTTTCTAGTACCAATCATGCTACCAGATACTACATAACTTGAAGTTAATTCAAAGTCATTAGATTTATTATAAACATAAACTGCAGTATCATCTGAGTTATTCCAATAAGTCATATTTCTTGATGAATCAGTAGGTGCAAAACCTTCCTTTGTATCAGGTGTCGGTTCTATTGCCGGAGCCACATCTGGTTTGTCTTCGTCTTCTGACGTACTCGAATCATTGTTTTGTTGTTCTTCATAATATATCCAGTTCGTATATGTACTTTTGCTAGTAACAATAATTAAATTGTCATCATCAACATACATTCCTGTTGGATATTCATAATAACAAAACTCCTCTATACATTCTTCCCTAGTAGCAAATTCTATTGTTTTGTAAACTGATAAGTTTAGGGCCGGATAAGCTAACGTAATGATAACCTTACCGTTACTTATTGAGTAAATGAATGTTCCATCAGTTTTCACATTATCGATTTCATCTACACCTTCAACTTGAATATTCGTTTCCGAATAATCATCAGCTTGCTCTGTAGATTCGTTAATCTTCAAAGCGTCTCCATCCGTTGGTGCCAAAGGTGCATCAGGAGTATCCGTTGTAGTATCACCACTAAGAGTTCTTTCAACAAAACCGTTTCCGCGGAATAATCCAAAGCCATTACTATTCATTGTGTCCATATCGTCTCGGAAATCTTTATAAATAGCTAAAACATCAGCTTTAGAATTTATATCAGCAACTTTAACTTCAGGATTAACATTAGAAAACTCGTTAAATGTAATCCCTGGATTAAATAGTACTAGTAAAGCAATTGACATTGCCGGAACAAGTGTTTTTACTAAAGTTCCTCTTTTGAATACTGGATTTGTACTCATAACTCTCATTTGTTTTTGTTTATTTCTAAGCAAAAAATTAAATCTTGATTCTCTTAATAACTTTATAAAGTAAACTAATGAAATTAACATTAGTAGTCCTATTAATATTTCTCTAAACATAATAAACAACCTTCCCTAAATCTTTAAAGTATCTCTAAAGTCTTTCAAATAAGTTCTTTTGACTTCTACGATATCATCGTTATCCATTATCAATTCAACTTTGGAATTGATGGCTGGTTTAATATATCGTATTTTTCCAATATTAACTAGATGAGATTTACTTACACGAATAAAGTCTTTATCATTCAATTCTTCTTCTAATTGGTAAAGTTTATTTTTAGTTAATAACCGGTAATCTCTCATAACTAAATAAACATCATCACCAAATGAATCAACATACTGTATGGATGTTAATTCAACTCTCTTTTGACCCCGTTCAGTAAGTCCAAGTAAAAACACTTCTTCTCCATTAACAACAAGATCTAGTAGTTTGGTAATCTTGTGCACTTGAATTTCTTGAAAAACTATGTTTATCTTCTCGCTCTCAACAAAATCTTTGTTAGTAGTTAAAAGATAATCATAATGCGATGTATTCGCTAATTTCAATTTCTCTTCTAAAATCTTATTGCTTGGTTTAAGCTTAAACACACTCCACCTCTTTCACAAAAAGCACGCTCATCTATTAATACTATCTTACTTCAAAAAATCTAGGAATTGCTGTTTTGTAGATATCTTACATATATTACATTGTAAATTACAAAGTAAGCGAGTAAATCGCTTACCTTTTATAGTTTTGATAATACTTCAAGTAATGTTTTTACAAAATACTTTGAAACTTATTAACTACATTTTCTACGTTAAATCCGTAATTTTTAACAACTAATGGTCCTGGAGCACTAGCACCAAATGTCTCGATGCTCAAAACATTTTTAGTATATTTGTACCAACCCATTGCGGTTCCCATTTCCATTGCTAATGTAGGAACATTCGGTAAAGTACTTTCTTGATACTCTTTGGTTTGATTATCAAATAAGAAATGACTCGGAATCGAGATAACTCGAACATCAATGCCTTTAGTCAATAATTCTTTTTGAGATTCGATAGCTAAATTAACTTCGCTTCCAGCCGCTAATAAAATTCCATCTAACTTGTTTTCTTCTTTTTTTCTCCACTTATTAATCCAGTTCTTAAGACTGTTCTGCTGACGGCTATTCATCACTGAATCTTCAAGCCATATCTGACGTTCCCTGAATCTTTTCTTTTGCTCTCTGATAAGGATATATCCTTCCTCAAACTTAACATCACTAACTTTGATAATAATTAGTTCCTCTTGTCTTAATCCAGCGTTAAACCCAACAGTTAGAATGGTTTTAATC
>CAJYBF010000105.1 GCA_913064935.1 uncultured Mollicutes bacterium | reverse complement strand
GGGCAACAATAGTTTTCATTAATGTAATCAACTTGATAATAGGTATTATCATTTTTACTAATTCGAAAAAGAAGAGCAAGGGAACTCTTTCCTCATATCGAAAAAAGATGAGAATCTTTGGTATGATCTTCATTTGTGTAGCTTTTTATAGATCTATATTTGTATCTAGTTATCTTGGACAACTTGCATGGTTTGACACTTTAGCAAATAGTGCGTTGTTGATTCGAAGCTTTGCTATGTTTGCGGAAATATCGTTTGCATATTTAATAATGAGTGCGTTGTTACAAGTGAACAAGGATCTACCAATACTTGATTCACATAAATCAAGTAAAATATTGTATTTTTTTGAAACAAAAACACCATATATTTTCTTTGCTCTATTATCTGTTTCTCAGGTTTTTGCTTATGGAGGAACTATAACAAAATTACACTTATTGTTCGCTATAGAAGAAACATTTTGGGGGTTAGCTTTCTTGGCTATTACTCCACTAGTGCTAATTCAGTTAAAAAAGATTTATTCTTTTAAGGATGATAAGTCAAAAAAAGAACTTAGAATGTATAGAATATTCACAGTGGTTATGGCTGTCTTTTGTATAGGATATGGAAGTTATTCAGTATTCTACCATTTACCTATTGAATACTGGCCAGAGGCGATTTCTCAATTGCAAATGGTAAATCCTGTACCTGAAATCAGATGGGGGCTTTCTGCCATTCGTGATTCGTTTATGATAGTTAATGAGACTAAGGACTATGCGACTTGGGGCGGATTAGGATTTGTTATATGGCATTCAGGTTATTTTACCCTTTGTGGTTGGATGGTTCTATTCTTTATGAATGGACCAAGAAAATTAGACATACCATCATAATCAATTCACAAGTGATTAAATTTAAGTTAAATGATGTTGATTATTAAAACATAATATGATATTATTTTTAGGCAGTAAAAAGTGTGTTCCGATGGCTTGACTATGAGCACCAATTATAAGGAGCGTGAGACCATGAGTCAACAATTAATCAAAGATATTACACAAGAGTACATGAAAACTGACTTACCAGATTTTAGATCTGGAGACACAGTTAGAGTAAATGTAACAATCAAAGAGGGCGAAAAAACTCGTATCCAAGTTTTTAAAGGTTTAGTAATTAAACGTCAAAACGGTGGAATTGGTGAAACTTTCACAGTAAGAAAAATATCTTACGGTGTTGGGGTTGAAAGAACTTTCCCAGTTCACACACCTTCTATTGAAAGTATTCAAGTACTAAGACGTGGTAAAGTTCGTAGAGCCAAATTACATTACATTCGTAAGTTGTCTACTAAAGCTGCACGTATTAAAGAACGTAGATAAGAAAACACACTTAGTGTTTTTTTTTTGCAGTAAAATGGCTAATATTTATAATAATTCCTAGGGGGATTTTATGTTTTGCCAAAAAATAGAAAGAAAAAGTTTTAAAAACGTATTTTCTGTTAATCATATATGTACAAGATGTTTTGAAATTGATTATTTCTACATTGGTTATACAAAAATCTATTTCATTTACGCCAAAAATGAACTAGACTTAATATGTTTGGTTTCGACAATTTTGTACCATAAAGGTGTAGTTATGAACACTTTGTTTACGTTTGTTGACGATTTTCTTAATAATCGACAAATCTTCTCTTATCTTGACTTCGACACCGAAAAACTCTTTATTGTTGGCGATTATTACCTCCAGTGTCAAAATATGTCTTCAAAAAATTATTGATTGCTGAAAGTTTATATTTTAAAGTATGTATAGACACTATTTTCAGGAGGTAAGCATGAAAGGTACAGTGAAGTGGTTTAATAATGAAAAAGGTTACGGATTTATTGTGAAAGATGAGTACGATGATATATTCGTTCACTATTCAGCAATAAATATTAACGGTTATCGAACGTTGGCTGAAGGGGAATTAGTTGATTTCGAGTTAGTGAAAGGCGATAAGGGATTACAGGCAACGAATGTTGAAAAAATCGCATAATAGAGCGTGTTTAGGTTTACATAGTATTAAAATCGTAGTATACTTTCTACAAAGATGGGAGTGATAATATGTTAGTAGAAGTAGTAGGAAAAAATGGATTAGAGATTACTCCAGCTATTAATAGCTTTGCTACAGATAAAATGAGTAAGCTCGAAAAGTTTTTCAATTATCGTGATGAACTAAGAGTAAGAGTTTTATGTAAGGTTTATAATGACCATCATAAAGTTGAAGTTACCATCCCCTCTAAGCACTTTACTCTTAGAACTGAAGTATCTGATAAAGATATTTATTCAGCGATTGACTTATCAGTTGATAAGTTAGAGCGTCAAATCAAGAAGTTCAAATCTAAAGTGAACAAGATTCTGAAGGACAGAGAAGGTATAGCTGACTTCTTCGCAAAAGAACAAGACAAGGAAAGAAAAGCTCCTCAAACGGAGATTGTTCGTATTAAATCTTATGATTTAACACCTATGAACGTTACCGAAGCAATTGATCAAATGGAAATGGTTGATCATGACTTCTTTATTTTCTTAGACGAAGCGTCGCTGAAAGTAAATGTTCTGTACATTCGTGAAGACGGAAATTATGCATTAATAGAAACAAACTAGGCTGTGAAATTCACAGTCTTTTTTTTGCTCAATTCTTGATAATATTGTTTAGTAATGATATTATATTAGTTGGAATTGTTAACAAAAATAGATGACGATAATTTGGATAATTATCGGAATGTTATAAATAACTATTTGGAGGTTAGAAAATGCTGAAGCAAATGTTTGATTTATCATTAAGAGAGTTGAAAGAAGCGGGTAAAATTGCTGATAAAGTTTTGGCCCTTGAGCCAAAATATAAGAATTTTACTGAAGAGGAGTTTAAGCAAAGAACTGCTGAGTTTAAGGAAGCTATTAAGAATGGATCTTCTTTGGATGATATTTTAGTTGATGCTTTTGCACTGGTAAGAGAGGCTGCTTTAAGAGTAACGAATGAGTTAGCTTACAAGACTCAAGTTATCGGAGCATATATTTTACATGGCGGAAACATAGCTGAGATGAGAACTGGTGAAGGTAAGACTTTGACAGGAATTTTTACAGCTTACTTAAATGCGTTGTCAGGTAATGGAGTTCACATTATCACAGTAAATGAGTACTTGGCTGCTCGTGAAACTGAAGGAACTTACGGACAAATTTACGGATTTTTAGGTTTAACGCTAGGATTAAATATCCGCGTATTAACAAAACAAGAAAAAAGAGATGCTTATGCTTGTGACATAATGTACTCTACAAATTCTGAAGTAGGATTTGATTATTTACGTGATCACATGGTTATTTTTAAACATGATATGGTTCAAAGACCACTTAACTATGCGATTATTGATGAGGTAGATTCAATTTTAGTTGATGAAGCTAGAACACCATTAATTATTTCAGGTGGTCAGAAGAAAACTCAAAGTTTATATAAACAAGCAAACATGGCAGTTAAAAGTTTAAGAACTGACATCGATTTCGATATTGATGTCAAGACGAAAGCTATTCAGTTAACTGAAGAAGGTATGAGTAGAATTGAAAGATCATTTGGAATTGAAAATCTGTATGATCTTAAGTTTGTAAGTTTATTACATAGAATTAATAATGCACTTCGTGCTAATTACGTTATGGCTAAAGATGTTGATTATGTCGTTCAAGATAATCAAGTAATTATAGTTGACCAATTTACCGGTCGTTTAATGCAGGGTAGACAATTCAGTGAAGGATTACACCAAGCATTAGAATCGAAAGAAAATGTTGAAGTAAAAAAAGAAACTACGACTATGGCGACTATTACATATCAAAACTTCTTTAGAATGTATAAAAAGTTATCAGGAATGACTGGTACTGCGAAAACAGAGGAAGAAGAATTTAGAAACATCTATAATATGTACGTAATGGAAGTACCTACAAACAGACCTATTATTAGACAAGATATGCCCGACTTACTGTTTTCTACAATGGAGTCAAAATATAAGGCTATAGCTAAAGAGATTAAAGGAAGATACGATAAAGGTCAACCAATGTTGGTTGGTACTGTTTCAATCGAAACGAGTGAGCTATTATCAAGACTACTTAAAAAACATGGTGTTAAGCACGATGTATTAAATGCGAAACAACATGAAAGAGAAGCAGAAATTGTTCAAAATGCTGGTCAAAAAGGTTCGGTTACCATCGCAACTAATATGGCCGGACGTGGTACCGATATTAAATTAGGTGAAGGTGTTGTTGAACTTGGCGGATTAGCAGTAATTGGTACTGAAAGACATGAGTCTCGAAGAATTGATAATCAATTACGTGGACGTTCTGGACGTCAAGGTGATCCTGGGTATACTAGATTCTATTTATCTGCTGATGATGAGTTAATGGTTAGATTCGGTGGAGACAGATTTAAGTCGATGGTTGAAAGACTGTCAGGATCTGGAGATAATGAAAAACCAATAGAATCAAAAATGATTTCAAAAACAGTTGAAGCTGCACAAAAAAGGATTGAGGGTAATAACTTCGATCAACGTAAAACGATTCTTCAATATGATGAAGTTATTAGAAAACAAAGAGAAGTTATTTATAACCAACGTGAAGAGTTATTAATTAAGGAAAACGTTGATGATATTGTGTTTGGAATGATAGATTCGAGTGTTTCCGATACTGTAAGTGCTTATATTAACGAAAATGGAGTTGATTATGAGGCTTTAGTTAAAGGAGTAGATGGAGATTTATTTGTTCCTGGTACTTTAGCAGTAGAGGATATCGATGGTAAAAATGTTCAAGAAGTTAATGAAATCATTAAAGATCTTGTGCACGATGTATTAAGATTAAAAACAAGCAAGTTTCCAACTGAAACAGAAAATGAATTCTTAAAGGCAGTTACTTTAAGAGTGGTAGATACATATTGGACGGAACATATAGATAAAATGAAAGTTTTGAGACAAAGAATTAGTCTTAAAACTAACGCAAAAGCAAAGACATAAACAAGATATAAAAATAATA
>CAJYBF010000104.1 GCA_913064935.1 uncultured Mollicutes bacterium | reverse complement strand
GATATCTGTCACTTAGTTCGATTATTTTTTCAACAGCTTCATCATACTTTAACAATCCATTTTGAGTATCCTCAAACCCTAAAACTATGTTCTCTACAACACTAAAATTATGAACAAGTTTAAAATGCTGATGAACCATTCCAATTCCAAGCTCGTTAGCATCATTAGGATTCTTAATATTTACTTCTTTACCTTTTACTTTAATTATTCCTTCTTCTGGTTGATAAAGACCAAATAAAACGCTCATGAGTGTTGATTTGCCAGCTCCATTCTCGCCAAGGAGTGCATGAATCTCACCTTTTTTGAGTTGTAGCGTAACATTATCATTTGCTTTTATTCCAGGAAATTCTTTAGTAATATTAAGCATTTCAATAACATATTCCATAGGTTCACCTCTTTATAAAATAATACCACAAGCAAAAAAAAAAGGAAAGACATTGTCTTTCCTAATTTACATTTAATATTTAAGGTTGAACTACGTCTACAGTAGGGTATCCAGTTGCAGATATACCCTCATTTGCGAAGAATGAAACTAATTCTTCATGATTTGCAGGAACTACGATAGTTCCACTAACCAATTTAGCATAGATTGCATCGTAATCACTTTGTGAGAAGTTGTCAAATTGACTTGTTCCCATTGGTAGTGCAACACCATCGTTTGCAGCAGCTTTAGTAACAGTGATTTCACCAACGAAATCACCAGCTTCCCATTCAGTTAATGCATCTTTAACAGCATTACCTAATTGTTTTAAAGCAGAAGTTATAACAGTATCAGACTGGCTAGATTGATCAATATCAACACCGATAGTCAATCCATTATTTTCTTCAGCAGCAGCCATAACACTTGAACCAGCTCCACCAGCAGCAGAGAATATTACTTCAGTACCATTAACATACCAAGAAGCAGCTAGGTTTTTATGGTTATCACTTGCATCAAAATCTCCAAAATAATGATATGTATCATTAGTAAAATCTAACGCTACATTCTCTTCATCAGCAGCATAATATGCACCAGCAACGAATCCTACACCAAACTTAACAACAGCAGGTACAGCCATTCCACCAGCGAATCCTAAGTTAGTCTTACCTTCTTTAACAATAGCATAACCAGCTAAGAACCCTGATTCATGCTCATTGAATAAGATTGACAATGTGTTTTCAGCAGTCTCGAAAACACCACCTTCAGCCCATGGACTATGAGGTACACCATCAATTAATACGAACTTAACTTCAGGGAATAAGAACTGAGCTTCATATACAGCAGATTCAAATAAGTATCCTGGTGTTACAACTACTTCTGCTCCACCATCTACAGCTAATTCAATTGCAGCTAAATAAGCATCATCTGAAATTTCTAGAGGTTTGTAGTATTTATGACTAATGTCATTTTCTTCACAATACTCTGTAATACCTTCCCAAGTACCTTGGTTAAAAGATTCGTCATCAATAGTTCCCGAATCTGTAATCATAGCAACTGTGTAAGTTTTAGCACCGCACGCAGCAAGTGTTAATACCAATGCAACAGCAACCAACAATGATAATAATTTTTTCATTAAAATCCTTCCATGAATTTTTTATAATTCAATTATACTTTAAAAACACGTTTGTGTAAACACAAACTTCAGTGTTTGTATAATGTGAATAAAGAATTAATCTAAAATATTTTTCATTTCTTCTAGCGTTATGTGCGGTAATTGAAATCTAATGATGTCACCAGAGTCCTTCATAATGCAATCTCCTCTACGTTGTAAGAACAATACATAATCATAGTCTACAATATCCAAAGACTGGTTTACATCATGAAACTTAAGTAATATTTTTGTAGGAATAACGCTATTCATATACGAAGTTAAATTATTCTTTCTTTTTGTTATGAATAGTAAGTTGATTCCTACTTTAGCACCAATTTGGCATACATAAAGTATTTTTTCTTCCAGAGTTTTCGCATTATCTATGAAAAATATTTCAAAATTATTGATTACTACTATTAATCTTTTTAAATTATTTTCCTTGTATTCTAAGAAGTCATTGACGTTACTTTTGTTAAAAACTTCTAGCCTGTGGTCAATTTCATCTTTTAACCATTCTAGCAATTCTACAATATCCTCAAAATCAGTAGCATTCTTAAACATTTGATAATTATTGCTCTTATCTAGTTTTATGATTTCAAATTCATCTGATTTATATATAAAAAACATAGATAATAAAAATGAATTTACCGCTGACTGAAGATCATCTTGGTACATACCACTCAAATATAGATGTGCATTATCGACAAAATCAAAATATATACTTTCACCAAAGATATCTATACCTAAGGGAAATTTTCGTTTAGTTACTTTATCTTTTAAAACAGTTTTTAAGGAAAGAGTCCCAACGAAGTTGTTTGGAATCTCTAAAATGATTAACTTTTTGTATGGTATGTATCTTAAAACTGCTTCTTTATTAACCACTGACTGTATTTTTCTTTCAAATAAATCTGACTCCAGTTCGCTACTTATGTATATTTCATAAAGAGTGTATGAGTATCCTACTTGATATGAATGATTCAGATGACCTACATCAAAATTATCAAGTACTTTAAGTATTGATGACATTACATCTTTACTAAATCTATCTTGCAAGTTGTAGTCATACTCATTGGTTTCATCTTTTAATCTATTTACCTTCAAAGCTTTTCTTTGTTTAGGTAATCTATTACCTGTTTTAATTTCATATTTAAGAATTCTTTTAAAATTAGATGATTTGTTTCTTAGGGTACTATACGCTTTAGGGACATAACTTATCATTTCCATAATAGTTTTATTGTTTATAAAGCTGATACCACAAACAAACAACAGTACTCCAATTAAACTTGTACCTAGGTTTCCAAGCAAAACAAACAAAATCGAGAAGAAAATCGCTCCAACTATCCCTCCGCCTAAAACGAAGTCAGGTGATGGACTATTCACATAAGTCATGTAATAATACCAAGTCCCTGATACGACTCCATCGTATCCGTTTAAGACGTATCTATGAACTGGGAAATGACTTAAGATTAGCAATGAAATAACTAAAGCAAAGACACCAATCAATCTTAATGATTTAAAATCTAGAAATTTATGTTTATATATCATCCTTACACCGTAAACAAATAACATTAAAGTTAGTAGCCAATACCAATCACCAAAAGAAACCTTAAAAAAGATTTTGAGTAATCTACCTACTGCCCCTAATTCACTTAAAATTGTTATAGCGATGAATATTGATAAGATTCCAATGATCTCAAAGTATAGTATGGACTCTTCGTCTTTATCCTCTAGTTCGCTTAATTTCTTTTTGTCTTTTGCCATCACTTGCACCTCACACAAAGACAGTTTAATACAATAAAATGTCAAATAAAGTAAAAAAAACTTTGAAATTAATCAAAGTTTTAAGTTATCGTGTCTATTAAGACTGGAATAACGATTGTTCTTCTTTTTGTTTCTTTAGAAATATATTTTGATAATCTGTCTCTTAGATTATATTTTAACTCTTGCCAGTCAATGAATTTAGTTGCGAAACTCTCTTTTGTAGTAGTTAAGAAAATTTTTCTTAATTCCTCAAATAATTGCGGATTCTCTTTTTCTAACATAAACCCTTGGCAAACAATTTCAGGTTGAGTAACAATTTTTTTCTTTCTTGCATCAATATTACCGATGATCATGAACACACCATCTTTAGCAAGGTTCTCTCTATCTTTAAGAACAACTTCGTTAATATCACCAATTAATGACCCATCAACTAATACTTCGTCAGCTGGGACACTTGTTATTTTTTTCTGTTTTTGCCCGTTTTTGAATGTTACGACATCACCATTATCTAACATAATTATCGAATCATCACTATAACCAAATGATTTAGCGGCATCCATTTGAGCGTATTGATGACGGTACTCACCTAATACAGGGATTATAAACTTTGGTTGAATTAAGTTATACATTAATTTAGTGTCATGAACAGAAGCGTGCGCTCCTCTTAGTAACTTACGGTTAATTGTTCTTACATCAGCACCGCTTCTATATAATAAATCAATAGTACTAGCAGCCATAGTTTCAACTCCAGCATGTGGAATTGTCATTACAAAGACTGTATCTTTTTCGTTAATATGGATTAGTTTATCTCTTTTTCTAGCAATTCTTTGTAGCATATAATAAGGTTCATGTCTTTCACCAGTTATTAATACAACCATATCGTCAGCGTAATTATCATTTTTACTATCTATAAACTTTAAATTGATAAGTTTATCCTTAGGAATTTTTAAATATCCTAAGTTTACAGAAATATCTATGATTCTTTGTGCTTTTCTACCTATAATCGCTAATCTTCTTCCAAATTTCATTGCCATATCTATAGCCATTTGGATTTTGTCTAGCTCACTTGAAAAAGCAGATATTAATAATCTTGTGTTTGTCCTAAAGGCTTCAGTTAAACTATGTTCTAACAAATAGTTACTATCACCAGTTGACTGATATGTACAACCTACACTATCACTTAATAGTGCTAAAACTCCTTTGGTTTTCAAATCTGTTATCTTATCAAATGAAGTCTTATAAGATTTTTTTACATGTGTGTTAAAACTATAATCACCTGAATAAACTATTACACCATCTTCAGTATGAATAGCGATTCCAAGTGATTCAGGAATACTGTGTGTTGTTCTAAAGAAAGTAACTGTTACTTTCCACCGCAGTCTTCAGTGCGGATGGTTCGGAGAGTGGTAGCCGACACTGAGAGAATCCGGGGATTGGCTGACCGTCTTTTGCCGAACGCCAGCCTGTGACCTGTCCGGCAACCACCATGAAAAGAGCCGCACGAGCGTAATGCGCACCCAGGTAATCGATGATGGCATCAGCGACATGATTGCGGTCGGAAATATTGATCAGTGCCTGTGCCGTTGTCGCCAGAGTGATTTCTTCGTCCTCAAGCTCTTCGATCAGGTCATCGTCGCTCAGTTCTTCAATGACCTCGGCCTCAGCAAAGGTTTCTGCTTCCGCGACATTCTC
>CAJYBF010000103.1 GCA_913064935.1 uncultured Mollicutes bacterium | reverse complement strand
GAGTATTTTAACAATAAAGTTTTAATGGGCAGTATTTTGATTTTGCGGTTCGATCGAATGGTCATCAGTTTGAGAATTAATAGCAACGATGTCGTGCTTCCAGGCTTGCACGAGGAATTTCTTGAACCCTATGTCCGCGAAATGGAGTATCGATTCTTAAAAAACAATTAGATCATCCAAATTCATTTAGCCTTGGGGCTTTTTAAACAGTTTGTAAAGAAAGAAGAGTGGTATTAGCATCGGGATAAAGAAGCCAAATTTCTTATCCGGAGATAAAATAAATGCAATCAGGTACGATGACCAATATTCAAATTTAATAAGTTCAAATAAAAGCGTGCAAGATAGTGCTTGAATACCCCCTGCTGCAACCGAGAAAAGGAAAAACTTTATCATATGTTCCATATTCTCTTTTCGATTCGTATCTTTATTGACTTCTTCTTGCCCCTTGTAATTCATTATTATATCACCCTTACTTCTTCCCATTAGGTTGATTATAACACATCGTGTGCTCGGTGTTTATATCAATTTTTATTTATGCTATGAACATTCTGCATCTTCCATACCCATATAGGAATCTCTCACATCTCCACGCATCGATAGAATTTGTGTTGATTTAATAAAAATTTAATAATATAGACATATTGCCATAATAAGTAAGGAATATAATGAAGTTGGGAAAAAGGGGTGAATCATCTGAGTAAAATACTAGAAATTAAAAATCTATATGGAATGCATTATGGTAATGATGTAGTATTTCATGCATTAAAAAATGATGATTCAGAAACTAATCAAAGCAAATTAGTAGCCATGAGCTATTATTGTCTTCAGAGGAGGATATTATGAAGGAATTACTATTAGAAAGAAAAGGGAAATTTGTATTATATATTATCGCCTGTTTTATCCCAGTAATTATTCAGTTAACACAAACTGGAGTAATAGCACTTGTATTTCAAGCTGTGGGTAATAAATCCATGGACGATTTGAAAGTCGTAGGAGTTGCGGCTTTAGGAGTTGTGATCTTGGGAGGAATCTTAAATATCTTTTCAAGATTAATGAGAATATCATATGTGCGTGATGTTATTTTAACACTAAGAATTAAAGCGTTTAATAAAATTGTAAATATGAGTTATAAACAATTTAATAAAAAATCAAGAGAAGTATATGTATCAAATTTAATCAATGATGTTAATACATTTGAATCTAGTTTCTTTAGAACATTAATTTATGTTATATCACAGGTTTTTATGTATGTAGTTTCACTAGCTATATTGGTTGTAATTAATTGGAAAATAGCATTGATTATATTTTCTGTCTCGATTTTAGTATTATTAATATCAAAATTTTATGAAAAAAGAACTATAAGATATCAAGAGGATGTTTCAACTGCTAACGAGAAATTTACAGTCGACGTTTCTAATATCTTTAATGGGCTAGAAATTCTAAAATTGAATAATATTGAAGATACATTTCTAAGTAAAAATAAATCTGCAATAAAAAATCTTGAACATAAAAAGTTTAAGTTTAATATATTCACATCATTTCAACTTTACTCTAATTCCGCAATTGGTAATTTTGTAATAATAGGAATCATGATCTATATGATTTATCAGATACAGACTGGTCTTAATTATGGAGTAATGTTAATTTCTATTCAATTATCAGGAAATATCATTTTCTCATTGGTAAATATATTTCCACTTGTAAATAAATTAAAAGCTTCAGCAGCGATTTTCAAGAAAATCACCGTTGCAGAAAATGTAATTGAAACAAATGGATCTGAAAACTCGTTTGAATTTAATAATCTATTTAATATTAATGATGTTAGTTTCTCTTACGACAGTAAAAAAGTATTTAAATCAATAAATTTCTCATTTGAAAAAGGAAAAAAACATTTAATTAATGGCCCTAGTGGTTCTGGAAAATCTACTTTATTCAAACTTGTTTCTCATATCATAGATGACTATGAAGGTAGCATAGACGTTGATGGAGTTGACTTAAAATCTGTATCTACTTCTTCGTTTAATGAAAAAGTATCATATGTTTATCAAGATGTATTTTTATTTGAAGCAACATTGAAGGAAAACATAAGTCTTTATAAAAGCTACACAGATGAAGAGGTTATAGCTGCATGCAATAACGCAGGATTAAAAGATTTTGTGGATTCACTTGATGAAGGTATATATACAATGATAAGTGAAAATGGAAAGAATTTATCTGGTGGTGAAAGGCAAAGGATTTCAATTGCTAGAGCATTATGTAAAAAAGCTGAAATTATATTTGTAGACGAAGCTACTTCCGCTTTAAATGATGAGTTTGGTCGTCAGATTGAAGCAACTCTACTAAGCTTAGATGCTACTGTAATAACAATTAGTCATAAATATTTTGAAGGAATAACAAACAAATACGATATTGTATTTGAGATTAAAGATGGATTTATGACTACTTTTAAGGGAAAAGACTATTTTGGAGAGGTGATTTTATGAGAAGAAAAATCTATTACATAAAAGATGTTTATATTACATTGTTTATCCTTGTTATAGTGTCCTATCTTGATTTTAGAATTGCATTTTCACTATTTGATTTGGTAACAGTAGCACAAGCTGGATTATGGGATGAGTTTTATCCTCACGCAATAA
Source organism: uncultured Mollicutes bacterium (assembly GCA_913064935.1). Classification (GTDB taxonomy): domain Bacteria; phylum Bacillota_I; class Bacilli_A; order MAG-NZ; family MAG-NZ; genus Zrk6. The sequence continues at coordinate 2,430 of CAJYBF010000103.1, read as the reverse complement.
CCTTGATAGTATTAACAATAGCAGTATTACCTGTAAATATTATTTATGCATACATAAGAGGATTAGTTATAAAAAGAAGTATGACTAAAATGAAAACTGATTATATGAAGAAAGTATTTCATAAAAATATAAGTGAGTTTCAAACAGATAACAACGCATTATATATTTCAGCTATTACAAATGACTTTAACAAAATTGAAATAAACTATGTGGAACAAGTTCTAAGTGCTCTAGAGGCCATTGTAGCTTTTGGAACAGCAATACTGATAATCTCGTTAATTAGTCCTTTAATAATTTTGATAGGATTGGCAATGGTTATTCTAATTGTGCTAATCTCCTTATTATCTTCTAAACCGGTAAACAAGCATAATAAGGAACGAAGTGAAATGATGTCTTCCTATGGTGGGTTTATTAAAGAGGTATTATCAGCGTTTCACATTATCAAAACGAATAACTTAGAAACTACAGTTACAAATACTTATAATAAGGAATCAAAAGGAATTCAGAAAAAGACATTTGTTATCGATAGAATTATGTCTTACATATATACAATTCAAAACACTAGCACTATGGTATTATTCTTTGGATTACTTATACTAATTTCTTATTTAATGATAAATGGAGTAATATTATTCGCAGGACTGGTCGTAGTAGTAACACAAATGGACAATATTTTTAACCCAGTAAATAGATTAGCTGAGTCGATACCTAATATACTATCAGTAAAATCGTTATTTATTAGAATAAATGAAACGCTCGAAAACCGTAGTAATACAGTAGAATCAATTTCATATAATGGATTCAATAAATCAATTGAGCTTAAAGATGTGGGATTCTCATATGATAGCAAAGTAGTATTAAAATCAATAAATATGAATTTTGACAAAGGTAAAAAGTATTTAGTAATTGGACCAAGTGGTGGTGGTAAATCAACAATGCTTAGATTACTTAGAAAGTACTTTGATCCACTTGAAGGAGAAATTCTTATAGATGGAGAAAATCTATCTAATATTAAGAAAATAGATTACTTCTCGAGAGTTGCAAATGTAGAACAACATACATTTTTGTTTGAAGATACATTCTTAAACAACTTAGCTCTATATAAAGATTATTCTGATGAGGAAGTATGGGATGCGATTGATAGAGCGGGACTACATGATTTTGTTACTTCACATGAAGATGGTCTAAACAGAATGATACTTAACAATGGGCAAAATATATCTGGTGGAGAACGAAGTAGGGTTGCTATCGCAAGAGCTCTTCTAAATAAAGTTGATATCATATTCTTAGATGAAGCATTTGCCTCTCTAGACCGAAAAATGACAGTTGAAATAGAAAAGAGTATTCTGGCTCTAAAAGATATAACAATTATAAATGTCAGCCATGTAATTATAGACGAGAACAAAAGTATGTACGATGAAGTAGTATTAATAAATAATAACTCAGCAACTTTAATGAAACCTGAGCTTAATTAATAGCAGCTCATAGTAAAATTACTACTATATGAAAAAGATGCCAAAACTTTTGGCATCTTTTAAAACTAAGATATTGTTATACTAGTTCTTGAAATTTTACAACAAATTTAGTTCCTTTGTTTTTCTCGCTATAAACAAATATTTCTCCATTATGTTTTTTTATTATATAGTCACATATTGCGAGTCCAAGTCCCGCACCCTTTTTCATAGTTTTTATATTTTGCTTACCTTGATAGAAAGGTTCGAAGATATAAGGTAAATCTTTTGGTTCTATTCCCTCACCAGAATCTTCAATTATAAGTACTAAATGTTTCTCATCCATCTCTGTTGTAATATTAATAAAGCCGTTTTTTTCAATGTGTTTCTCAGCATTATCAACCATATTACTAACAACTTGTAAAAGCCTATTTTCATCAGCATTGATCAATATATTGGGAACATTGTTGCTAATGTTAATACTTATATTTTTATTTATATCTCTTGGTTTAACATTACTAAAAATTCTTTCAAACATATCCATGGCATATGTTTCTTTTAATTCAACCAACAATTTATCTAAGTCTTGCTTGGAGTACCTAAACAAGTCTTCGATAATTTCATCAATCGACGTTATTTTTTTTAGTATCGTATCAACATGCTTCTTATTACTTGCATTAATGCCCTCATCCTTCGCAAGCCTCTCAGCACACAATTTAACATATGATAACGGTGTTCTAATTTCATGAGAAATGTTCGCTATAAGCTGTTTTCTTGATTTCTTATAATCTGCTTGATTACTCAACGTATTTTCCATTTCATCAAGCATACATAATCCCATTGCTGCTTCAACTTCATTCATTTTCGCATTGATACCTAACATGGCTACGGAGTCAGGAGCGTCAATACCATAGTCTCTTATGATTTTTGCTTTTTTATATAGATCATCATCTTTAATGACAAGAGCACCGCCTTCTAT
>CAJYBF010000102.1 GCA_913064935.1 uncultured Mollicutes bacterium | reverse complement strand
TAAATGCATTTTCTTTGAATCGAACCGCTAATAAAATTATCGTATTCCAACCTGATGTTGCTATTATTCATTATTGGATGCCATTTTTTGCACCGGCACTTCGAAAAATTGCTATTTCATTAAAGAATAATATTAATATAAATACAGGCCAATATGCGATCACATCATTTAGTATTACACTTGTGATTGGAAGCCCAATAGCTTTGATGATGATGTATGCAGCGATTACAACTAATACTAGGTAAAACTTCCTCTTAGCCTTATTGTTGTATCTAATAATAGAAAATAAGAAGGTCGAAATAATCATTAAAAAAGTAATATCAATGATTATTATGAAAATGTTATGTCCACTAGCATAGTTTTTAAATAATTCAAATAAATTTGCCATAAGTATCAATCTTCCTAATTATATTTTTCTAGTAACTTTTGAAATTTCTCGTCTGAGGAATTCGATGCAACGTCGTAGCAACTATTACCATCATAGTCTTCGATAAAAATATCAGCACCGAAACTAAGTAATTTCATTGTCATTTCATAATTCTCTTCATCAACAGCATAATGTAAAGCTGTCATTCCATTCTCATCAGCTAAATCAATGATAGCCCCGTTTTCAACTAGTAATTCTACCATTTCTAATCTACCATAACTAGCAGCGTAATGTAGAGGTGTCTGTTCGCGTTCACTTCCGACATTAACATCAACTTCTAATTCGAGTAATTTTTTAACCGCTTGAATCTTATTTCTCATAACTCCGTAATGAAGCGGTGTGTCTCCCATTATTCCTGATATTTCTGGGTTAACTCCAGCTTCGATAAACATCTCAACAAGTTGTGGTTTGTCATATCTTACTACTAAATGTAGTAAAGTGAAATCACGATATTCCTGTGTGTTAATATCAACAGAAGGAAGAGATAATAATCTATCCAATTCTTCTTTAATTTTTTTAACATCATCTCTATTTTTACGCACAATTCTAAAAAAGTTCCGTACTCTTGTCTTATTACCTTTAACCATTATTTATCACATCTTTCACATTCTTTATAGTGTTTTCCCAATCAAAATATAAATCATCAACTGAAATAATTAACTTAGTAACATTATCATATTCGGAGTCACTTATCATATGACTCTCTTCAAGTATATCATTGTATTTCTTCTGATTGAAAGTGATTTTAATAAATACTACTTTATTTCCATCTTTGGTCACAATCAAATCAAATGGATATACTCCTTTTTTAAAAACAAATCCATCACCTAAAGCCTCGGTAATTTTAGTACATATTGGATCAACAACTTCTTTATATAGTTCTATTTTAGGGCTAAGTATTGTATCTCTTAGTAATTTATCATTATCTTCTAATACATTCCCTTTATCTATAATGATTATTTTTGAACTGTTTCTTAAGGTAGTAATAATTGATTCTTTTATTCCTTGGAAAGACGATTCATCTATAATCAAATATGTTACATCACAACTAGACATATAGTTGTTATTCAAAAGAATATCAACATTACTTATCAATTTGTAAAAAATGTTATTGAATTCTTAAACTCGCAACAATTTATCTATCATATTATTATATAGTTTCTTTCTAGCATCTTCACTAAAACAAACGATATTTATTCTCAGGTTCGGATTTTCCTTAAACCTAGATATCATATTCTTCATAATAACAAAATCATTGTGAATAGATATGTCTTGATTAAGTACAACTCCAGTGCTTGAGTCTTCTAGTAAATACAAACTCAGTTGATAATTGTGTTTCAGATCATATTTTGGAAGACTGTCAAACAGAGAAAACAAGTTGCCGTCCATAATTTGGTTTTGTTCATTACCAATTAAAATGCTTTGTTTCCCTAAATTACTAAGAGCATGATAGTAATTTCTGTGAGTTAGTTCTGCCCCATCTAGGATGACCATATCATAATTGCTTCTTTTCAATGTACCTAGGCCTGAAATATTAGTTAATGTTACGTTAGCCTTCCTAATAGATTTTAATTTCTGAGAAGGAATTTTGTTCAGTCTAAAAACATTGCTTTTGAAACGTTTTTCAAATAGCGAGTTAAAATTTAAAATATAGTCTACGTACTCTTTATTATCTTCCTCAGAGTACGCTTCTTCTAATAAAGCTGTGTAGAAAGAGAATAAAAAGTCATTTACAAGGTTCTCTTTAGCTCCGTCATTAATAGATGAAGCCATTTTTAATTGACCATACATTCTTAGAATTTGATTTTGTTCAAGATACTCACTCCACAAAACTAACTCTTCTTTGTCTATGAATTGCTTGTAGTATTCGATGTATTCTTTGATGGTTTCAAACTCAACATCTAAATAAAATTACTTTTTAGTTCCCTCTATTCCTATTTGAATATTTTCTGTGAGGTTAGAAATTTCAATTACGCTTTCATACAAAAATCTATAATTGTTGTCAATCGCTAGTTTCTTTAGATCATCATAATTGTTAAAGAATGAAGAGAATTTACCGAAATTCCTCATCGAAATTCTAATTGATTTAAATACTGTTTGTTCTCCTTTATAATTATCACCATAAATAGTGGTATAAAATTCCTTTTTTGAATCTAATTCGAATTTATTCTTTTTATAGTTGCTCATAAGGCTATTAATGGTTTTGAAATGGTCAACCGTTAATTTTGCAGGCTTGTTTATATATAGGTTCTTAAGCTCCTCTTCATACTTGTACATACGGTTGATTGCTAAGAACAACTTAGTAAATTTATCCTGAGTCACCTCTAGCTCGTCACTTAAGCACTTCGTATAAAAGGTCCCACTTGTTAGTTTATTGAAGTCGTACAAGTCGTACTGTAATTGGAAGTTTAGTGCATTCACTTCTCTTAGGTTTAGACTTCCGATATCTTTGATTAATTCTATAAGCCCCTCTTTACTATTGAAAGAGTAATCAAATTCGAATACTTTCTTTATAGTAATTAAAATGTTCTCAATCTCCTTAAGAGGTAAATCTCCTATAAATTTTCTCACTTCTTTTTCTATTTTGGCAATCTCATCTTGTTGCTTATACACTATAATTAGCTTATTAATTGCTTTAATTTTATTATTTCTATTCAGCAAGAAAAAGGAATTTTTCGAATGCTTTTCAAGAATAATGACTGAGTTTGTTAATTCCACTTTGTTCAATACTCTTTTTTTATTTAAATGATTTAGATAATTTTTAATGATTATCAGTTCAACGCTATTGATGGTGTCATCAAAGTACTCTGACACTTCATCGTAAGCGTTATAATATTCGTTAATGGGTTCAACGAATTTAGTAATGCTATTTAATAACCTAGTTTGTTTAGCTTTTGTTAACCCTAACCACTCTGGTTTGACTTGACCTTGGTTTAGTAACTCTGTGAATTTTTCAATAAAACTAAATAAATCTTTAGATAAATCCAATTTAAATATGGACTCGAAACGAGTCTTATAGCCCGTAAAACGATTTAGAATACCAAGTATTAATTGCTCATCGCTTTTGATTTTACTTTGTTCAGCTAAAATTAAGTTAATCTCATTTATTTCTGAACTATCAAACTGCATAAACAAACTCTTATAGGCCTGTTCTGTATCATAATCAAATATATCAGGATGATAGTTTTGATTGACAGTTGTAAACATGCTGTCGGTTCGACCAGCCAAACTGTTTACTGAATTAATAGATATCTTTGCATTTTCGAAGTTTTCCAAGGATTCCATCCAAGACTCTGGATACTGTGTGTAATCCATGAAGTCTAGATTGGAAATAGATTCATCAAGTTGTGTTAATGATGAAGGCAAATCAAAGCCAGCTTCTTTTGACATCTTCTTGATTAAGCCATCTAACTTCACTAGTTCTTCAATCAAGATTGAAATCATTTGAATCATATTTAGTTCATCGTCAATAGATTCTTTAACGTCTATATCGTTCCAGCAAGACTCTGATAAATTGGTTATCTCTAACCGTCTTAAAGTGGTCTCTAATTTTAAAAGTGTGTTTTTTATAATCAAAACATCTTTGATTGCTAGTTCATCATAAAACTCGATATCGATTAACTTCTTTTGATTATCCCTTAATTTGATTAACTCCTTGAAAACAGTCCCTAAACTGAATCCTCTGTGGTCCTTACTAAATTTGCCTTGATATTTACGAAGGTTGCTTATGACTTCGTTCATCTCGGACTTATCAAATTTTTCTGGTTCTTCCACTTCATCGATGGGATCGAATTCTCCATTAGCATCATATACATGATTAGTTAACTTAACATCTGTTAAAGTTTTTCTTATTGATCTATAATTCTTTTCAGAAACATATAATAGTCTCTTATTATTAGCAATACATTCAGCCATCAAGTTCGTGATCAAAGCTATTTTTCTCGTCCCTTGAGTTGCGTTTACTATAGTATTGTTACCACTCATAATACTGTTATAAACAGACCTAAGTTCAAAATCAATTGGCAATACATTATGATTGTCCCAATCTAATTCATTATTAAATGGACCAACAACAGATTTCATTGTATTACGTATCTTATATTTTTTGAACTTCACTTTAAAGTGTGTTAAATACATTTCATAAATAATACGGCCGTTAGCACCTTTTATTTTATTGGCTATTTCAATATTATCTATTTCTTGTATTAGATTTGAATTAACATCTAAATCAATTGGTTCATCTAAATACTCATTAATTATTGGATTGATGAATAAGTCTCCATCTTTAATTATTGATTTTCCGTTATTGTAGATTCTAACAGGTACTAAAATATATGGTATTTTTACTCTTTCTAATTTCCAACTGATACTTTGGAATACCAAAAAAGCTCTTGAATGAATGTCGTTTTGCACGACAGTACTTATAAAACTAACCTTCGATAATATGTACCTATCTGGAAATTGAAAACTCTTAGACAGAAAGCTTATTTTTTCCTTCAATAAGAATTTTTCTAAATGGGTTTCTTTTTTCTTCAGAATTCTAGATAAGTCGCGAATTGTAAAGGCATCTAATCTAAAACAATCAAAGTTGTCTTTATTCATATTTCTAAGTCTTTTATCAAGAACATCCACTACGAATTCGTTCATTATCTCACCT
>CAJYBF010000101.1 GCA_913064935.1 uncultured Mollicutes bacterium | reverse complement strand
TAGGTTTATAGATCTGAATTATAATAATTCTTGAGTGTTGTTGTGATCGTTAAACTTATTATCAAGATAGTATTTAATACCCATTAAATTATAAAACTTCATAGACGTTTTAGTACTTGTTGTATTAACTGTAGATCCGCAGTCACTAGATATACTTTTAATGTCTTTCCAATAAGTCTTAACTGCTCTACCCCAATCTTTAAAATTAAAATGTTCTCCACCTGCAGCTTCAATCATATTATTTATAGTACCCATGTTAAGGTTTACAATACTGTTAACCCAGTTACCAACTAAAGCTACTGTTCCGGAGTACTTAAGCCATGATCTAGTTGCTTGGTTAAGATCTATTTCTTTACCTGCAACTTTTATAGATCCAGCATCTTTACTTTTTATACCATAGATTCTATTTTCTAATGTATCTAAAGCTCTTTTAGCATCGTTAGGTAATCCATTTCTAAGATCCTTATATAATTCTACTGGAGTATCTTTATCTGATAAAGCATGTATCTTTTTCAAACCTCTAACTCCTGCTGTATCTGGGACTTTTCTATTTTTCATAACCTCTAATATTATAAGAAAAGTAGATTCAATTTCCTTCTTTTCTTTATAATTTTTAGCTGCAACAGAATTCATTAGTACCATTGTGTGTAAATCAAAACTTTGCTCTTTAGCGTCAAGTTTCTTTCTAAATGGAATTGGTACTCTCATCTTTTCTTTATTAGAAATATCTGCGAATACTTTAACTGAATCCTTTGTTGTACGACCAGTAGCACTATCAGTTTCAAAATCATCTGCCTGAACTGAAGTTACTTCAGATAATTGATGTTTTAAAGCACCGACTACATCTCCTTCTGCAACTCTCTGAATATCTGATTTCAACATTCCAGGTAATCTTATCCATTCTTGATTATAAGTATTAGTTATCAAAGAATCTCTACCTTTAGTTAACTTATCAGCTTCCCTTAATTTTTCTTTTAAGTAATTAAGATGTTTCTTCTGGCTTGAATCTAATTTATTATAATCCTGATTAACCCATTCCTGAGTTGGTGACCATCTATTCTGTCCCTTAATCATTACTGATTCAGTATTATTCTCTACCCAATACTCATACTCAGATCTAGCTATCGCTTCAGCAGTAGTTATATACACTCTTTCTCCAGCAAGTTCATAAGATACATGATATCCTTTACCCTCTTTATTTACTGCAGTCTTGTACTTAGTAGCGTCTCCAATTTTTATTTTTCTAATTATTCCGTCAATAGTATATTCAAGTTTACCTTCTGATACTTTTATGTCACCATATTTTTCTTGAGCCAAATCAGCATCAAAAGCATCTTTTATCAACTCATTCTTTTTCTCTAAGAATTCTGGTTTATATTGAGAAGCAAAATAAGATTGACCATTACTTGAAGTAGTAAACATTCCTTTGTACTTCTCCGATTGATTAACAGAACTATTTACTTCATTCTTATATTCCTTGTGCATAGAGTCCATTTCAGTAGCTTGAGTTAAAGCATAGCTCTGAATTTGAGATTCTACTTTATCCACTAAAGTAGATAATACTTGAATATCTTGTGAATTAGCATTTTTTTCTGACCATAATGTAGCTGCTAATTTATGAATATCTGATACAGATTTTTCTGCTTTTAATAAAGCTTCTCTATAAGCTAGATCATAAATCTCATCTCTATTAGCAAGTAATTGTTCTCTAACATATTCTTCTTGAGATTGACCAGAATCTTTCTTTACAAACTCATCATATTTTTCCATGAACTTACGGCTATATTCTGTATAAATTTTATTGTCATTTACAGCCATAAATTTAGCGTACTGTTCTCTAGCAGCTTTCATTAACTTAGATTCTAGTTTAGATCTTTTACCTTGAATATCAGAAAGTTTTCTATCATAATATTTTTTGTCAGCATCAGATAATTCTCCATCATCATTAAGACCTACTATAAGTTCTTGAATATCATCTATCATACTAAATCCTTCATTCCAATCAATAGATGCCATTATCTTTTTATCAGTCAAAGTATTATTAGCTCTTCTTGAATCAGTAATTTTATTAACTTCTTTGATTTAAGAATTAACCCATTGAATATACTTAGATAAACCTAATTTTCTATCAGCTTTATCTAAATTATCTAAAGCTTCTTTAAGTTCTGAAATAGATTCAAATCTAGTTGTTCTTTCTTCTCTATTTAAAGACTCTCTAGTTCTAGCTTCAGCAGTTTTAGGTATATATTCATTATAAATATTAGTAACTCTTGTTAACATTTCATTATATGTATTCTCAAGCGTTCTAATAGTCTTGGATTCTTCCTGCTTCTCAGTAGCAATTTCTCTTACCCTTAATTCTTGATCCGTCATTGGTAGAGAACTTATAGCTACTTCTTTGCTTGTATTAGAATCAAGTAATTCTCTAGTTAAGCTGGTTATAGCATCTTCATTTAATCCAAATAATCTATTAATAAAGTTGACAAACCAATTCTTTATTGCATCCCATACTCCTGCATCCTCTTGATTATCCCATATTTCAGAACCTTTTCTTCCAATAGCAGTAGTTATAAGTTCTTTAGCAAACATCTCATCATTTAGTTCTGGATACATTTCACGAACCTCTCTTTCAAGTTCAGTTCCCATTAACATATTTAATGCTTTTTGAAGTCTTGGATTATCAAGTCCATTAGGAAATGAATCAATGAATATGTGACCAAATTCATGTATAGCCGTAGTCTTAAATACGTGATTAGGATTTATAAGAATAACAGGCTTCCCAGCTTCTTTAACCCTTTTATCATTCTTCCCCAAAACTCTTGACGTAGGAACTGTTTCATCCATTATTACTAAAACATCCATAGCTTCTTGAAGTCTAGCTACTTTTTCTCTGAATGTTACAGTGTCTTCTTCTATGTAATCATCATTATATCTCTCTTCTTGCTCAAAATTCTCTTGAGAAGAATCTTTATCAATAAGTTTTTCATTTACTAATTTTATTCCTTTTATGAAATCTTTATCAATACTATTTTGATCCAATACAGATTTCTTAAGATTATTTTCATAAGAATACTCAAAAACTCTATTTTTACCTGCCTTGTATCCTAATTTAAATGTTCTTGCATATATTGGATTTACTTTTGGAGTTATTGAGTTAGTTATTTTGAATAACCCAATAACATCATCACCTAAATTTAATGTAACAAATTTTGGAGGATAAGACTGAGGTATACCATCTTCAATTTTTTCATACTTCTTAAGAAATGAGTCTGATGCAGAGAAACCGTAAGCTCTATCTACATCTTCACCTTTGGTATCAGAATTATTAATCCTTGGAACAACATCAGTATTATTAGATTCATGTCTATAAAATTGATCTAAGAATCCATCAGTATCCATTTCCATTCTACCTAATTTCCCAAAAAATCCATCTACTTCAGCATTAACTCCTTCAGATTTTAATATTTCGTGAGGTATGTGTGTGAAAAATTGATTAAGATTCATTTGAAATCCAGATTGAGAATAAGCATATCTCACTAAATTAACAGCTAAATCTTTTGTAGTTGGATTTTCATATAACTCCATCCATGCTCTATAAATATTATTTTCATATTGAGCAGGTTTATTTTTATTATTAATACCTAAGAATTTGTAACCACCTTTAGCATCAATCTCTAACTCCTGAATAAGAAAATTATCACTTGATAATTTCATTTCTCCTATTTCATTTGGAAGTTTTTTAAATAAATAATCAAAATTCATTCTATTATCTTTCATTATAGATGAACTAGACATTAAATAAGAATACATACCTCTATTTAATGCTTTACCTAATTCCTCAGAAAGCAACGTATCTTCTCTTGTAATTTGAGAAGCAGCAGTATTCATGAATGTTCTAGCTTCATTTGTAGCTGATAATAGTATATTGCTATTAGATAGTATTGCCCTAGTATATTCTAAGGCTGATTCATAAGCTTCAAGAGCTGTGTCTTTAAACTTACTATCATAACCAAAAACAAATTCAGACTTGCTTATTTTATCAATTTTATTTATTGCAATATTCATTGTTACTGGAGAACCTCCAGCTCCTTTTACATCAATCTTAGTCGAAAGTACGGCAGCAGTCCATTGTGCAGCTTTTTCTTCATAGTGTTCAAATGCATTTAAAAAAATTTCATCAATAATTTTATCTTGATTTCCTTTTATTCTTTCTTCTAATCTATTGTTATTTATTTTACCTAACTGATTTAAATAGATATTCTTATCATCAGCAGTCTTTAGTTTATATTTATGTCTTAAAAATTCATAAGGAGTAGCAAATTTAGTTACATCATCTACTGTTATAGTCAATGGTGATGCTGTAATACTTTCCTGTCTTTTAATGAGCTCTACATATTCTTTTAATATTGGCTGACCAATAATTCTATTAACCTTCTCTAATGAAACACCAGCTCTTATTAACATAAAAGTAATGTTAGCCGTTACATCATTATGATTATTTCTAGTAACATAAGGATCTTTAGCGATATCAACATAGGCATTCAAAAATGCAGATAATGTTGTGGCTATACTTCTTCCTTTTGAAGCCCTATCCATATCAGTAAAAGCTTTTTTACCTAAATATCTAGTATTACCTAGGCCTAAATTAGTCTTCATTGATATTGATAATGATTGATTAGCAACATGATCTACTAATTGATTAGCTGTTAAGGCAACACCCATCTTACCAGACATATAATTCATTTTTGTTTTCAATTGTGTGATTGGAGAAAACAAATCTAAATTCTTAGGTGGTATTTCTGGGTATAGTTTGATAATATCATTCTTTAAAAAAACTAGAATCAATAGAAGTCATCATGTTGTCATAAGTGTGAGGACTTTGTAGTACATCTGAATACAGATTTAATACGTTGTTCTGAGCTACTAATTTATTTACATTTTTATCTCCTTTATAGAATTGCTTATTACCTTCATTTATTGTTTCAATTTTACCTAAGATTTTTTCTTTGGTGTACGATATGTCTTTTTTTTTTAATGATACGGCGACCACCGAGATCTACACTCTTTCCCTACACGACGCTCTTCCGATC
>CAJYBF010000100.1 GCA_913064935.1 uncultured Mollicutes bacterium | reverse complement strand
AAGCAAGGTTCTGCATACTTATATTCATTAAGTGATGAAACGGATGAGCTTAAGATATATGCAACTGATGGAGAAAGTAATGATTACTACGGATTTGGTGTAGCGATATCGGATGACTATATTGTTATCGGTGCTAGAAATGAAAACGAAGAACAAGGATTAGTTTACGTATATACTAATTAATAACGTAAAAGATATTCAAAAATTAAACATGGATTTATAAACTAAAAGTAGAAAAAAACGGCTCTGTTGTAAAAACAGAGCCGTTTCGTTTGAAGATAGAATGATCACTTAGATTCAGTTCCTTGAATATTAAGCCTAGCAGATTTCATTTGTTTTATTAGTACTACGAATAATCCAATAGATGCAATTGTTGCAAATATCACATTAACACCGTAATTATCATACAAGTATCCGAATATTGGAGCCATAATAATAATCATTAAGGATGTCAATTGCGATTCCACACTTAGGATACTTGCTCTTTGATTATTATTTGTTACTTCTGATATTTTCTCTATCATTAGAGGTTTTCTTATATTCAATAAAATATATAGTAATGAAAATACGAACAAGGTAGCTGTTATACTATTATTTGTGAATATGAAGAATACCGAAACAACACTCATCATTAACCAAATTGTATTCAATATATAATCTTTATGTTTAAAGGACAGTAATTTATATGCATATTTACTTGATATTGCACTGATGAAGAATAAGAAGGAATATATTAGCGCAATATACAATTCTATTTCATCTGGGTTTGAAATAATTGAGACAGTTAAAATTCCTAACATTATTAATTGTACATAATCCTTAATTGTCTTAAAAATTGCATTATAAAGTGCTGAATCTGCTATTACTAATCTTTGATCTCTATTCTTGAAAAAGTTAATTATAAGGAAGATTGTACTTTTATAGAATTCCTTAAACGTAAACCGATGTTTTGTTTTGATATTTAGGTAAGTTGGGTAAGATAGAATCAATACCAAATCTAATAGATACGGAATGATTGATAGTAGAAATAGTATAGATAGATTGTTGATGACTGATACTAATACTATTGATAGCAAACTAGAAACTGTTGAACCTAACATTGAAAAGGATCTTGTTGATCCATAAATCATACTCTTTTTTCCCTTTATGTTATGATATTCTAAGAATTCCATTATCATTGCTTTATGTGTCCCAGATCTAAATGCTTCACCTAAACCATATAACACAAACGCCATAGAGAAGAAAAAGAAGCTTCCACCAAAATAGAACATAATAAATGACAATATATAGAACACAAAACAAATAATCAGTTCATTTTTTATTCCAAAATTATCGGATAGTATTCCTGAAGGTATTTCGAATATATATACAGTAAACTCCCTGATAGCCCATAAGATACCAATTTGCGTAATTGTGACTCCACTATATGTAAGATATAGCAATAAGAAAGGATCAAAAAATCTAAGGTTCTTAAAAAAACCATAGAATTTGAATTTAGTTATTTGATTTTTAATGTGTTTCTCCATAGTTTCACCTAACTAATTATAATCTTAAATGACTTCAAAAAATAGGTGTTTGTACTATTTTATGTACCTCTCACTAATTTGCAATTAAAAGTGAAACAACGAGTTGAGGCTTATTCGATTTTAAAGCACTATATAAATATCAACACAAAACTTTTTTTCGCCTGTTTTACACGGCACATAAATAGAGCGCATTTGAACTTTAATAATAGTATAGAGATGTTTTGATATGCTATTTTCAGATGCTGGTGTGCTGTGTTATACTTAAAAAAAGTGGTTACAGTAAGAGATTTGGGAGGTAAATACATGAAAATTGCATTTCTTGGTGATAGTATCACAGAAGGTGTTCCTGGAGTTTCATATGTCGAGATCTTGAAAAGACATTTTAATGAAGACAAACTTATTAATCATGGTAAAGGTGGCGACACGATTTCTAGTTTATCTAAACGAATTAGAAAAATCGAGGACTTATCTGATTATAATTCGGTTGTGTTATTTGTTGGGGTAAATGATTTGTTTGGAAAATTGACACCTGCATATAGAGTTATCAAATTACTTATGAGGCAACCTTGGGCTAGAAATGAGATTGTATTCAAAAAACGATATAAAGAAACAATTGAATTCTTATTGACTAAAACAGATGATTTAATTATAGTACCCCCTCTTTTTATAGGAGAAGAGCTAGATAATAAATGGAATAAAAAACTTGATAAGTATGCTAATTCTATTGAATTATTAAGTAATGATTATCCCAATGTTACTTATGTTGATGTAAGAAAAGTATGCATTGATTTTTTATCAGACAAAGTGATTTCAAATTACATGCCTTACAAAATATCTGAACTGATGAATGATGTCAAGGAACTTAAATCAGTTAAAGATGTTGACGAACGAAGTAAAAGTAGAGGGTTGCATCTTACTTTGGATGGAGTACATATCAATTCAAAGGGAGCTCAAATAATTGCTGACGGAATTACTCGTGTATTAGCAAAATAATAGTTATATAATACTTTTCCTTATAGTATTTAAATAGTATATTAAAGAGACATATTAGATTTATTTCTAATACGTCTCTTTTTTTATATCCTCTTGTAACAAATACTATCATTGTGTACTTTGTCAGTTTTTTTTACTGTATAAATTATCTCAAGCAATTAAACCATCGCCAATTCTTATTTCTTATTGTTGAAATAGGCTAACGCTTCATCTATAACCTCTTCGGTATTTGTCGGAAATGCTGTTGATAGACCTTTGATTATGTTATATGTATGGTCGATATTGAATTTTGTTAATAATTCGTCTAAATGATTAGATATCGGTAAGCAATAAGGATCATCTGCTCCACATGAAATATAAACTTTTATATTTTGATCTTTTAGGGAATGCAAATGTGATTCAAATTCTTCTAAGTTTGGAATCCATGGACTAAGAAAGATGATTTTCTTAGCAGATAGTTCATTTTCTACTAATCCCTTTAGAACTACTTGTGCACCAGTAGTATACGAAGCTAAAACTATGTTTTCTTGTTGGATATCATATTCTGATATAACTTCTTGATAATGTTCTTTTGCAACTTTTAACCCAAAGTCTATATCGCTCCATGTATAGCTTAAATATGCTTTGTATTCTCTAGACTGCGGCAAGGCAATAATATGATCTTTGATTGTTGAAGAGTTGAATGTCTTTTTAACCAGTTCTACAAATTGAGAATTTCCATGTAACATAAAGAACAAATTCTTAGTTTTAGTTTCTGGTACATAAATATCAACTTTTTTATCTCCAGCATATTTACAATCATGTTCTCTTTGTTTATTAATGTTATAAAGTTTTTTGTATTCATCTAAGTCTCTGATTGCATCTAAATCACTATCCTCATCTAGACTACCAGTACGGTACCACATTTCATATCTGACGATTGCTTCCTTAAAATAAAACAAGGCGTCCTCAATTTTGTTCAGTCTACTTGCCAATGAGAATAAAAAGTTATATAACGTAGAGTCTTTAGCAAAAGAAGCTTTGTTCTCAATTAGAACGTTATATGCTTCTTCGTATTTCTGTTCCTTGTACTGTTCATAACATTTTACAATTAATTCTTGTGAATTCATAGTATCCCCCCTATATGAATTTCCTCTTTAAGTGTATGGTTAGATAAGATTTGCAAAATACTTAATTATATCGGTGTGATGAAATTTAGGTCATGTAAACTATATCCTTCGAGTATTTATAAAGTGTTTCGTTTTCATACACTAAACCGAGACATAATGCGATACTATCATCAATAATTTAATTCATCATCACAGTTGTGTTCATCCTATGCTACTCATATATATACATAGTACCTTATTTATTATTATTCAACAATAACTATATAATTGATTATATTCTACTTGTGGTTGAGTTATGTTAATTGATTTTCGGATAGGGGTTCATAGTGGACTAGATCAACTTCCATGACCTCCGAGGTTACCATACATATCCCAGAGTTACCTAGTATATATATATGGTTGTCCTCCATTAAGAAGAGGTTTTTTTTACGCCTATAATTTGTATTATCAAATTCACACAACTTAAGTGGAAGAGAACATGATTCGTTATTCAAAAATTTAATATTAAGATAGTTTTTAACATTGATAACATTGCTCTGATGAAAAAAATAGAGCATATCCTCAGTGTTTTGAATTTGTAAGAGATGAAGTTCAACAACAAATAGAGATAAATCAATTATCTATTTATTGTTTAATATGTAAATTTAAATTATAATATATTTTAATGAGGTTTTAAATTATATATATTTAAAAAGTTATAACTGCTCCTCAATTTTAAGAACAACATCATTCATCTTCTTTAAATATTTTTTAGCCGCCTTTTCAGTGGTCATCGCTTTAGCGATATACACCAGATTAAGACAGCCAACGACCTCATCCTGGCGCATAATAGGCCTTGCTATTGCGGCGATATTTCCCTCATCACCCCAGTCCTGATTATTAGCCCCGTAGCCCTGCTCCCGGGTCTGACGCAACACCCGCCGAACATAATCCTCATCATTGGCAAGCTCGCCTTGCCGGTCGTCCTGCTGACGTAATTGCTCAAGTATGTCGTTGCGCTCAGCCTCCGGACAGTAAGTAATATACGCTCTTCCAGTGGCCGTCATCAGCAATGGTAACCGCCTGCCAACCATATCCCGATGAAAGGAAAGCTTACTGAAGCGATGGGTCGTTTCCCTGATAACCATTGCGTCTCCATCCAGCGTGCAGATATCAGTAGGCCATATAACCTCTTGTAATAGCTTACCTAATAGCGGCGCTGCCAGCTGAGATATCCACTGAGCGTCCTGAAATCCGTCACTCAGCTGCCTGACCTTAATGGTCAGCTGATAGCTGTCATCTGACGGACTTCGTCTGACATAGCCCTCGCTTGCAAGCGTTTCCAGTATCCGGTGAACAGTCGTTCGATGAATTCCACTCCACTGGGCAAGATCCCGTATTTTGGCTCCGCCATGCGCCCGGTTAAGCAGATATAGCAGATCAAGCCCCCGGGTAAGGCCACGACCCTTTTTATACTGTCCTGTGACTTCAGA
>CAJYBF010000099.1 GCA_913064935.1 uncultured Mollicutes bacterium | reverse complement strand
TGCAGTGGGAAACGAAGAGAGAATAGATCGAATTCGCTGAGCCCCATTTGTTTAAGAGGATAGGTTGTGTAAACTATGCGAAAAAGCAATTGAACGAGGGGATGAACTAGTTCCGGAAAGATTCGCACCTTTTGTTGATACTGACACTTTAGAAAAAATGGTGATTTATACTATTAACAATGGTGGTGAAGTCAATTTGAAATCATTAGCACCATTTCTTAGTGAAGATTTCTTTAATAAACTAATAAGTAATAAACTTTGATTAACTGTTTATAGATTACTATTTGATATAAAAAATATTAACTAAAAATAAACTAGAGATAATATTTATACTTGTGTCTAGTTTTTTTTATTGCTTTGGTAGTATTTGGGTACAATAATATTAGAAATACGTCAATGAATGATTGTTTTAGTTGATGTACGAACTATTGAATATGCATTGCAAGTAACATATGTTACTTTGGTGGTCCGTGAGTGTTTTATAATACAATAAAAAACTACAAATAGTATGCGCTTACACAGATTATATATGGCTTAATAATGCCAATTTTCTTTGATTGAGTATATATGTTATTTTGAGGATAGAATATGACCACTATAAGTCATTTACAGTCCTTTAAGGATATAATATAATTAGGTGGAAGACAGTTTAGCGAAAGGAGAGAGTATATGTCAAAAGAAATTGTACTAAGAATCCAAGAGTTATATGAGAATTGGATAAAAGATGATATGACATCTTTGGGTAGCGCTGATATTTTTGCCAATTTACTTGAGTATGTAAAAGAGACACAAAAAGATATTTGCGGAAAGTGTATTCCGTGTCGTGATGGAGTTCCACAAATTGAGAAATTACTTACTAAGTTTGAAGACGGGTCTGTAGATAAAGGCCAGTTACTTACATTAGAAAGTTACGTTCAGAACTTAAGAAGTTCAAAATGTAGTGTGGGAATTGATTTCGGTAAGACGATGGAAGTAGTATTACGTAATAATTTTAATGATTTCTATAAAAAAGTTAGATAGGGGGAAGCTAGTATGGCTAAGTTAATTTTAAATGGAAAATCAATCAAAGCGCAAAATGGACAAACAATTCTTCAGGTTGCGAGAGAAAATGGGGTAGAGATACCTACGTTATGTTTTTTAAAGGAAATGAATGAAATCGGATTTTGCCGAGTGTGTGTAGTTGAAGTCGAGGGCGAAAAAGATTTAGTGGCTGCTTGTGATACAGTAATTAAAAAGAAAATGGTTGTTCACACAGATAGTCCAAGAGTATTAGAATCAAGACAAGCGACGCTTGCGTTGCTAGCAAAGAAACATAGATTTAACTGTTGGGTATGCCCAAGAGGAGATGGAAGTTGCGAATTCTATAATTTATTGAAAGATTATAGTGTTGATAGCTTTCAATTCGACCCTGCTGAAGGTAGACATGACTTCGTAGTAGAGGGTACTGGTATTTATCAAGATCAAACAAAATGTGTTTTATGTAAACGTTGTGTTTCGGTTTGTAACAATGTAGCTACAGCAAAAGTATTCAAGTTTAGAGATGAAGATGGAAATAATCCAATCGTATCTCCAACACCTGGATTACCTTTCGATGAAGCTGGATGTATTTTCTGTGGTCAATGTACTAAAGTATGTCCTACGGGAACTTTAGCTGAAGTTGATCATATTGAAAGAGTTGAAGAAGCAATTAGAGATCCTAAGAAATTTGTTATGGTTCAAATGGCACCTGCAGTTCGTTCTGCGGTTGGAGAACCATTTGGTTATCCAGTTGGAACTCCAGTAAAAGAAGTTGAAGGTAAAATGTATGAAGCTCTTAGATTATTAGGGTTTGATGAAGTTACTGATACTAACTATGCTGCAGATTTAACTATTATGGAAGAGGGTACTGAGTTTATCGGTAGAGTTCAAAATGGTGGAGTATTACCATTGTTCACATCATGTTCACCAGGTTGGGTTCGTTACATCGAGCAGTATCGTCCTGAATACTTAGCGCATTTATCAACTGCTAAATCGCCTCATATGATGCAAGGTGCAGTTCTTAAAAACTTCTACGCTCCTAAGATTAAGGAAATTGATCCTAAGGATGTATACATGGTTTCAATTATGCCTTGTACTGCTAAGAAGTATGAGATTTCTCGTCCTGAAATGGAACAAGATGGGATTAGAGATGTTGATGCGGTATTGACAACAAGAGAATTAGGTAGATTAATTAAGAAAAATAATATTGACTTTGTTAACTTACCTGACTATAAACCAGAGAACAAGTTTGCGCAATATACTGGTGCAGCAACTATCTTTGGAGCTTCTGGTGGAGTAATGGAAGCAGCAGTTCGTACTGTGTATGAAGTATTAGAAGGTGAACCACTAGGTAGTCTTGATTTAACAATGATGCGTGGTGTTGGATCTGAAGATCAAATCAAAGAAGCTACACTGACATTACCTAAAACAGGTTTAGATGTAAACGTAGCTATCGTTCATGGTGGTAAAGGAATCAAGAGAATGTTTGAAATCCTTGATGAAGGTAAAAAACAATACCACTTTATAGAGTTTATGGGATGCCCTGGTGGGTGTGTTAACGGTGGTGGACAACCAATCGTTAAAGATGACGTTATGGACAAATTCGAAGTAGCAGCATTAAGAGCAAGTGCACTTTACGGTTCTGATGCAAAAGACACTGAATATAGAAGATCTCATTTAAGTGAATCTGTACAATGGACTTATGAAAATTGGTTCGAATCTGCAGGTAGTCACATAGCTCACAAATACTTACATACGAATTATTCACAAAAGAAATTTAGAAAGGAGTAGATTTGTATGGCAAAAGCGACAAACATCGAAGAATCGCATAATCTCCTTTCTCCAAACAAAGTCTACATTCCTCTTGCAAGCGTAAATTCAAAGTACTATGATTTATTTGTTGATGAGGGTGAAGAAGTAAAAGTTGGAGAAAAGATTGCAGAAAGATTTGGAGATTCAAAAACACATATATTTTCTACTGTAAGTGGAAAAGTTGAAGGTGTTGTGGAATTAGAATTCCATAGCGGTATCGTTGTTGAGCATTTAGTTATTGCTAATTACAAGAAAGATATTATCCATGTAAACATAAAACCAGTTGAAGGTGAATTAACAGCAAGTAACATTCAAAAGAAAATCAATGAGTTAGGAATTAAAGGTCTAGCACAAAGAGGTCTTTACACTAGATTTGATTTCTCTAAGACTGTTGATCATGTATTTGTCAATGCGGTGTACCAAAATGAACCTTTCATCCATGTTAATCCGGAGTTAGTACATCACTACCAAAATGAAATACTAGAAGGTATAAAGTTGTTGTCAAAAGCAGCGTTTGCCCCTGTGACTATTTTGGTGCGAAGTAATGAAGACGCTAGCGTGTTCATAAATGAAGGGTTTAACATTGTTAGAGTAAATCCTAACAATGTAGGGGTATGGAAATATAATGCGATTAGAAAAATTGTTGGTAAGGAACTATCTAAAGACTTATTAGATGACAGAGTTATGTTTGTATCAACTGATACAGCTAGAGCTGTTTATAATGCAGTTGTTAAAGGTATGCCTGTTGTTGAGACGGATGTATTAGTTTCAGGAACAGCATTAAAAGGAAATGCTTATTTCACGGTAAGAGTTGGGACAAGCGTTAAGGAAATGATTGAGACTCTTGGATATGCTGAGGGCGTTGAAGATGCTTCTATTTATATAGGTAGCATACTATGCGGTAGAACTATGCAATCAGATGATTTTTCTTGTACCGAGTTTGTTAATTTCGTAGGAGTAGATATTCCTAAAAAAGATGAGCCGCATGTTTGTATTAAATGTGGTCGTTGTAATGATGTTTGCCCTGTTGGGATTTTACCACAAAATATTATGGATGCTGAGTTGAGAATGTTAGAAGAACGAATCTTTGATTTAGATGTTAGTAAATGTATTGAGTGCGGTGTGTGTTCTTATGTATGTCCATCAGAAATCAACGTTTTAGAATGGATTCGACGCGCTAAGCGTCGTATCACGTAGGGGGCCTGTATGAATTTTATAAAAGTTAAGTCGCCTTTCAAACTAGGGACAACGAAATACAAACACATAACTCAATCAACTCAATTAGCATTATTAGTAGTATTGATAGCTAGTTTCTTTATTTATAATAAAGCTGGTTTCGATGGTGTTGGCGTATTAATTAGTGCAATCGTAGCAATTGTAACATCGCTTTTGATTGAACTTGTGTTCGCTATCACATCTAAAAATTTTACAAGTTTCAAAAATCTATACTGTACAGAAAATCTATTAATGATTCCCTTGATTACAGTATTGTTGTTACCATTACATACTCCTATATTTGTAACTATCGTTGCAACTACAATTGGTGTATGGATTGGTAAATTAGTTTATGGTGGTTATGGGTACAGTATCTTTAATCCAGCAATCGTTGGTGTACTGTTTGCTTATCTATCGTTTAAGTCACAACTTGCTACTCCAGAAGGATTAGTATATCCAATTCAAGCACTTAAGACTGCTACTGCAGAATTAAATATTGTTGGATTTAATGCTATGGACTTCTTAGGTACAAGTGGTGGTTATGGTATGGCTGTTGGTACAGCTAGTATGGGATTGTTATTAATCCTAATTGTCTTATTATCATTAGTAAGAGCAATTGATTGGCGTATTAGTTTAACTTTCTTAGCTACTGTATTTGGAATTTCTGCTGTTATGGGTGGATTAGTATTTGCTCAAGAGCAAGTTCTTACTGGATTAGTAATCTTCGGTGCTTTATTCTTAGTTACTGAAAATGTTACTTCTCCAACAAGTAGAGACACTAAAATAGTTTTCGCAGTTATAGTTGGTTTATTAACAGTTATGATTAGAACTATTGGTTCTAATGTAGAAGGAGTTTTATTTGCTGTATTAATAGGAAATCTAATTACTCCATTCTTAAACAGAACTGTTAAACAAAGTAATATAGTTTCTTTAGCAAAAGCCCTAGTGTTCGCAGCAGTTGTGATAGTTGCAGCTGGGTTCGCATTAAACGCTATTGTTGCAGGTAGCATAGTTATTAAGTTAACTTCAAATATGGCGGTGGTGATGTGATGGTACGAATTGA